>DASRAT010000462.1:0-4198 GCA_035638015.1 Gemmataceae bacterium
TGTGCCCCTGTCAACGCTTCGCCTGCGCCCTTGCGGTCGCCGGCGCATGACTCGGGGTCAGGATGGCTGGCTAGGCCTTTCCTGTGCGACTCTTGCATTCGCAACTCCCCGCCGGTCGCCCGGCGCTTCCTGTCAGTTCATTTTCTCGCCAACAGAAAAAAATGAACTGCTCTGAAATAACGGCTCGCTCTGCTTAAATGTTCAAAACCCGAGCCGTTATTTCGTGATTTCAGGGTGCCGCGCGGCGGCATGACGACTGACACCGATTTTCTCGCTGGTGGAGTACATTGGATTTTGAAAAACAGGAATTTGCCGCATGGTGGAAGGATGGTGGCTTCGTTGACCAGCAAGTCGCTCGCATGCGTTCGCGGCCACGGAGTGACTGAATCACGGTGGGGCTGCTTAATGCCGCGAAAGCTGGGCACCCGGCGTGAGCGAGATCTCGACCAAGACAGTTGGCGTGATTTTGAAAGGGTGGTTTTGTAATTGGGGAGATGCTACAAAGTCGGTGGTGGGCCTGGAGTCTCAGCATACCACGCAAAGCATAGGGCGGGGTTGCCTGCATGTCGTTTTTTAGATCATAAAATACAGCAGGACGTCTATGTCCACTTTGAGGTACTCCCCAATGCCGGTCGAAAAAGTTCAAATGTGGTGTGAACAGTGTAAGCGCACTGTGCCCGCTGAGCGCCACATTGACAGGCAATTCCGTTCGGCAAGTGGGTTCGGTTTGTTCGGCATTTTTTCCGGGACCGTAAAGTTCGATGAGAAGATCGGTAATTGGACGTGTCCATTTTGCGGATCAACGAGACTGACCCTATCAAAAACCGCGCAGCGGTGGTGTAGCGATTGTGGTGAGTACGTTATCGCTGAATGGCACAAACCCCCTGGCTTTTTTGCAGTAGCAAGGTGGCATTGTGCTAAATGTCGCTCAACAAATCTTTCGAAATGGAAATGGCTAGCATCGCCGGGGACACCTAAACCAACAGTCACGGTTATCCCGCCCCCGACGAACGAACAAGAGGGAGACGTCAACGCCGTAATACCGGCCGCCGCATCGGAGCGCGCCAGGCCAAAAGCGTCACCCGGCGAAGAAATTGCAACTGCGGTGGCGGCATTGCTTGCATTGGCAGCATTACTGGGCGTGTGTTGTTGCGGTGCCAATTGCCTTCCGTCTTCTTTTGGTGATTCCCGGCCGCCTGTCGAGTCCATCGAGTCCAAAGACCAAAAGTCGGGCATAGCAAAATACTGAGAAATGAGCTACAATCCCATGCTGGCTGTTGAATCCGCTTTGACCAATGCACGTTTGGAGCGTGTTAGAATCGCTTGAGTCGTCGTGCAGGAGTGCGCAGAACAATGGACTTGAGCCGCAAAGCGTGATTTTTTTGAAGGAGAGCAAAATGGGTAATGCAAGAGTTGAATTCTCGGGGTTGTTCCTCGGGGAGTGTGGCTGCTGCCACGGCAGTTTTGTCTTTACTGTGGAACCAGCCAGGTCTTCAAAGCCAAATGGAGAATATGCCAAGGGATTTCTGCGCGGGAAGTGCCCATTGTGCGACGCAGAGATCAAGCAGCCGGTTGACTAAATCGACCGACTCATTTGGCTTGGATCACGTGGTGCCGGGTGCAACTGCCGGCTTGCCGCCAGTGTAGAAACTCAAACCGAGTCTAACGCTTCAACCCACTCAACTTCGCTGCAAGCACGTCAGCCCACAGGAAACCCGTGAATCCGCGGCAAATCCGGATCGGCAGTGTGGCCCAGCCGCATTCAGTCAACGTCTCCGCCCCTTCTTGCCCATTTGCGACGGCCCCTTCGTTGCCATTTCCTCGACAGAAACGGGTATGCCGGCCAAGTCGTCCGCGGTGGGACGATAGCGCGGCGTCGGTGTGACCGCGTTTTTCTTTGGTCCAACCTCCGACATTTCCTTGCTGACCGGCAAGCCAGCCAAGTCATCTGCCGCATGTTTTGCAGCCGTTTTGGAATCGCGTTTCGGAGCGCTCATGGCTGATTCTCCACGTCTTAGACTCGAACCCGCTGAGCAGGTACAAATCCGTCACCGCCCGACCAACCCTATTGCGACAACAATCATGCTTTTTGGGCTTGAGACTTCTTGCGGGACGCGCGGAGTGATTGTTTGACCCTCCGCCGTTTAAGTCGGCCCGCCGCAGCACGATCTTGGGCCTGGCAGTGTTGGAAATAGCCGTTGATGCCGCCGAAACTCTTGATCAGGTCTTCCCGGACGCGCCTGACTTCTTCCACGTTGGCATCGCTCATGGTTAACTCCTCCTTTGAATGTCCTGGCCGAACCGCAAGTAGGCTGAAATGATATTCGTGTCGAGGTAGATCGTTGGCTTTTTCACGCAGTTTTGTCCGCCTTCTGCCTGGCCCGCGCTTGAACTTCAGCCCAAGTCGCGGATTTCATGCGTCCAGCGTCGAACTCGGCAGACCGTCGTTGGGCTTCGGCAAGCCACTCTGCGGACGGCTGCGGCCATGCTTCCGGCGGCAGGTCTTCCCAAAGTGCGTCAGCCAACAGTATGCGGTCCGCCGGGCTAAGGGATCGGGCAGCAGCCAGCACATCTGACAGGGTTGGCATTGGTGATCCTCCTCAATTCTCTCAGTGTTTCATGCGGTGTTTAGTCTGCCTTGACCAGATAGCGACGACGGAGAAAGAGAGCCGACACCTGATCCAGATAGCCAAGCCGAGGCGTCCCGACCTTGCCCGTGCACCGCCGCTGTCTCCTTGGAAAACGTCATCGTTCCAGGACAGGGGGAGTGCTGTCACTTGACTTGGAACGCCTTATGAGTGTTCGGCGGCACTACATCGAACTGAGGACGACAAAGCGAGATACCGGCTGTCCGCATCGGACAACAGCAAAGCCTTTGGGATTGGTGTCTGCGGACCCAAACCGCCACACCACGTCCCCGCCACGGCGTCGAGACAAAAATGTTTGCCACTTCGCACCAAGAATCGAATAGCGCTGGAGCTTCGCGCTAATGGCAACCAACTCATTTTCCTCAACAGCACTTTTCAACTCGCTAACTTGCGGACCATCCGGCTTCCATGCATCGAATATACCGTTGCGAACGGAGAGACGGAAGTCAATGTCACAACTCGGGCAGTAACCGGAGAACCAGAAACCGCCGCCACCGTCGTACTCGCTCCAGTGCCCGACTCGTGTCACTTCCTTAATTAGTCCGTGACAGAACAGGCAATGTCCAGGCGGGATACTGGAGGTTTGAGACATCGCTAACCATCCGCGTTCTAGTACTGTGCCTGAAGCTGAACACAAATTGCGGGCGGCTCCACAATGCCCGCAGCCTTTAACCGCTGCTTTGTCTTCTCCACAATCTCTTTGAAACGCTCGTCCGTGATTACTTGTTCGTGGATTCCCTCCACGCCATAGTTCCCGAACTCGTGACCAATGAGCAGGAAATAGTCGGCACCGTCTGTGAGGCGTCCCCAAGTAAAGTGCAATTTGTGATCATATGCGAGTGAACAGATTGGGTGTCTGTCCTCCTCCAGCAGTTGAATCTGTTGCTCGTCTTCAAGCGGAATGGCGCGCCGTACGCCATAATATAAGTAAAGGTTATCAGCGCCCATATCATGACATCTCGCTGTGCAACAATTTGTCGAAACGCAGAATCAGCGTCTTGGTGGTGCCGAAAGAATCCAAGCAAGCCACGAAGCGTGTTAACGTGAAAGTGGACGCATCCACATTCCTTCGCCCCACGGAGCTAGCAATGAAGACGATGAATCACTCCACCGTTGGTTGTATTCTGGCTATCGATCTGGGCAAATACAAGAGCGTGGTGTTTCGGGGGATAGTCATTGCCACCGTTCCATTGCGTGGCTAACCTCAACCAAAGCAGACGCGAGCCGAGACCTCAGGAATTTACCCATGACGCGCATCAATCCCCATCTCCGCATTGTCGCGGCGATTGTCCTTCTCATCCTCACCAGCGGGTACGTCAGCGTTGCCCAGCAGCCGCCGGTTGCCCAGCAGCCCCGGATATATTGGGGCGATGATGTCCCCAAAAACTGGAACGGCGACTGGCCGAAGGAGCTAAAGACCATCCCCGAGTTAACGGCCTACAAGCGAACCATGACCACCGAGCAGTTGCACGAGTGGATCAGGGCACTCAAGAAAAAGAGCGATATCGTTCACACCGTCGACATGTTCACCTCTCCCTTGAAAAAGGTGG
>DASRAT010000463.1:0-3886 GCA_035638015.1 Gemmataceae bacterium
GGAGAAACCAGCTTTGCGCCTTTGCCAGGCTGGGCCTGAGCGGAGCTGGCGAGGAGGCAAGGTGCGGCGGCCGCGACAAGGGTCGCCAAGATCAGTGGCTGTGTTCTCATGAAAACCTCTCTGTGGTGGCTGAGCATTTATTTTGTGGACTGAACTTTGATTCCCTGGATCGCGAGCATCTTCTCCGCATAGCGCTTGCCAAACTGCCTGTAACCTTCCGCGGTGAAATGGAGGCGGTCGGCATTGCATGGCAATCCCGCCGAGGAAATGACGTAGGAATTGGGAAGCGTTGCAGGCAGTTTCTTCATGATTTCATTGGCGCTGGCTTTTTCGCCTTTCTGATCGGCATGGACCACTTCCCCTGCAAGCAGCGCGACCGCTTCGGGCTTCAGGTTCAAATCCTTCATCAAGTAGTCATACACTTTCTTGACCTTCTTGGGCCATTCTTGGTCTTCGGCGTTTGACTCTCCCTGATGCAACAGGATTCCTTTGATCACGCCGTCTTTCTGGGCGATTTTTGCCAAATCAACGAGGTAGCCGTAGGGATTACCGCCGTATTCGTTGGCAATGGCAACCTTCCACGCGGGGGATTCGGCCAGATATGCCTTGTAGCTGTCCTTATCCCACACTTCGATCTTCGTGCCGGCAATTCCGACTTTGACTACGCCCACCCTGATTTTTTCCGGTAAATTGGCAACCATCGTTCTGCCAAAATAGTCGACGAGGCCAATGCCTTTGACTCGACGGGTCAAAGGAGGAACTGCGTCATACCACTGGCCCTTCTTCCAACCTCGCTTGGGGTTGTCAAAATCCGCCATTACCTGAAAACGCTTATCGACGGTCTTATCCCGTTCTTCGATCTTCCCGCCTCCTTCCATGTTGGATTGCCCGAAACACAAGTAGATGTGGAAATTCGGATCGGGCTCGGCGAGTGCATTTGTGGCGGAAGTGAGTAACACTGCCAGGGAGAATAACGCGAGCTTCATTTTCTTGGTCATCATGGGAACCTCCCTATTACAGCCACAGCCCGAAACATTCCATTGACACGCCGTTTGACATTCCTTATTGCTTTCGCACTTCCCCAAAGACCGTAAACTCCGCCACGCCCGGCGTGATGCCTGGCGGCGCTCCGACAATCACCAGTCGCGCCGCTGTCCCCGGCGTCGGCGTGCACTCGCGGTAATCAATCAGCAGATCTTCCTTGCTCTGGCTGCGGTCAATCACCGTTGTCCATTTGTCGGCTGCGGTTTGCACTTCCACCTTGTAACGGAACGCCCCTGGATTGGCCCCCTTCTTGGTGTTCAGCCCGACATCTCGCCAGATCACTCGCACCGCTCGCACGACGGCGCCTGGCTCCGTCAAGTTGCTGGTGAGCGTCGGCGCCTTGTCCTCCGCCGCCGGTTGCCACCAGGTGCGCATGTCATCATCCACCGCCAGTCGCCCGGAAAGGTTTGGTGCATCGCTGGAGCCAACCGTCTTCGGTCCCGCATTGAGCGGCAGCCAGCCCGTTGGCTCCGCCCCCTTTGACGCCGTCGGCAGCCGCTGCGGCAACGAACTAACGCCCGTCACGTGCAGCTCGCCATCTTCGCCGATGTACGCAGGGTCCATCCCCAGCCGCCGCTCAAACCCGTGCACCACCGAGGCCTTCAGGGTATAGAACGCCCACAGCGATTTGTGCGGACCTTCCACGATACACCCGTGTGCCGTTCCTGTGATCAAACCCGTCGTCGTTCGCAAAATAGGGTTGTTCTTCTGCGGCACAAATGGCCCCAGGGGCGACTTGCTTACAGCACAGCCCATCGCGTAGGTCCGGTTCTCCGTCCCGCCCGCCGCATACGTCAAGTAATACTTTCCGTTCCGCTTGAACATCCAGGCGCCTTCAATCCATCCCCGCGCAGGCTGCTCGTTCCAGTCGCCCAGTCGCTGCCACGGAAAACGGCCCGGCTCAAAAGCGATCATCTTTTCGCATTTGCCGATCACTCGCGTCGGGTTGTCCGCATCCAGCTCCACGCCAAAAATCCCCTCCGTCGGCGTGCAACCCCAATAGTAAAACAGCCGGCCATCATCATCTGAAAACAGCATCGGATCGATTTGCGTCGGCAATCCCTCTGGCAGCTTGATCGGACCAATCTCCTTGAACGGCCCGAGCGGGTCATCGGCTGCGTACACCAACGATTCCGACGCCATCAGAAGGAACTTGCCCTTGTGTTTCACAATGGTCGGCGCGTATCCCAAATCCCGAATGTTGAGCGGGTGATGTTGCCAACTCGCTCCGCTGTCCTTGCTTACCCAGGCCATGTCGACCGAGGGGTACATGTACCAGACGCCTTCGTGCCACAGCACCGATACGTCCGCCAGTTCACGGAATTGCTGCTGTTTGTCCACGAGCCAGAGAAAGTCCTTGGCGGGGACTGGGTCGCCTACCGTCGCATCGCGAACGAACCGGCCGACAGGGTAATTCGGCAAGGAGATGGGGTTGCAATACGTCGTCGGCGTGCTCGCCGCGGCCTTACCCGTCGACGCCCCACCCTGCCCTCCCCCTGTGGGAGGGGGAGGTTCGGGAGGGGGCTGTGCCAGGAGCATGCCCAGGCTTGCTGCCGCCGCAAAGGACACCGCCGCAAGGCTGGTAGATACTTTCACAGCAAAGCCTCCAATTGACATGTACATTGCTGATGACTGCTGATTCTCACAGCTGTTCAGCGCTTGTCGCGTTCGCCCAAAAGTCGAACCCAGATGTTGCGAAAGCGAACCGGACTGCTATGGTCCTGCAACTCAACAAAGACTTCCGGAGGATGCGGGCGGGAATACTTCGAGAGCGTCTTGAAAGGGACTTCGTTCGTGAGTCCGTCGGTGCCACCGGTCAACTCATATCTGTTCTGCACCACCACGCCATTGTGAAGGACGGTGATGATGGCCTTCTTAACCAATTCACCCTTGGCGTCCCAGCGCGGCGATTCAAAGATGATGTCGTATGTCTGCCATTCACCGGGCGGCCTGCTGGCATTCACCAAAGGCGGCGACTGGCCGTAAATTGCGCCGGCCTGACCATCCGGGTAAGTCTTGGCCTGGTAGGAATCAAGCACCTGGATTTCGTACATGTTGTTGATGAGTATGCCGCTATTGCCCCGGCTCTGGCCGGCGCCCTTGGGCGGATTGGGCGAAGCCCATTCGACGTGCAACTGAAAATCGGCCCACTTCCCACGGGTGCGAATGCCCCCTCCGCGCTGGGTTTCCACATAGCCCTCCTGAACCTTCCACGTAGCGTTCTGGCCCCGATTGTTTTGCCACTTCGAAAGGTCCTTTCCATCAAAGAGTATCTCGGCATCGGACGGGGCCGCAGCGTTTTGGCTAAACGTTGCGCCTGGCGTCACAACGCGTGGCTGCGGACGGTCCGGATCATGCAAATGCCACTTGCTTCCCGGCAACATCGGCGTGTCCCTGTAGCCGTCAATTTTATCACCTTTATTGGCTTGGTCGCCGGACACAAGCGAAAGTGCGGCAACGCCCAGCGCCAAAGAGCAGATGGCGCTGTTCTTGAAAAGTACGTTTGTCACCATGTGTTTACCTATGGGGTAAGGATTTTCTTTGGACTCTTCCTTCGCTCGTCCATCGTCTTCCAAAACTCGTCACTGCTGCCCAGAACGACCTGTTCACCAGCTCCGCTGGCTGTCCGCGCCGCGTGATCAGGATGCGGTCTTGTTGGGCGGCGTGCAAGAACTCGCTCAGGTGATCCCTGGACTTTTTCAATCCGGTGTACTTCACAGGATCTCCTTCGTGGCCCGTGAATGTAACATTTATTCGCCCGCGGCTCGAAGTACCTGTGCTTTGAGCTGCGTGCTTATGTGGCGACCTTGCTGAATCATCTGCTCAATAACGGGCGCGACAG
>DASRAT010000464.1:0-13613 GCA_035638015.1 Gemmataceae bacterium
ACCACGATCACGGAGGCTGTGTGGTTCGGTCGTTTTCATACCGACACGTTGGCTATTATCAAATCGGCTAAGGAAGCAATGGGCAAAACTGAAGTCAATTTGTATTTCGGGCTGGAAGGAATGCGTAAGGATTTGCAGGAAGAATACCCCAGTTTGAAAACAATAGACTGCCATTTCGCGAAATGGGAAATAGTGAAACCGGCTTTTTCACCACCACCTAGCAATTAATTGGCATGCTGCCTGGAGTCGAATTGATTAATGATTGAACCATGTGAGGTTGTTGTTGGTTTAGTCGTTTTGCGCGTTGGCTTGAGCCGGTGATGCGGGCGTTTGATTGTCCACTTTGTGGGTTTTCGCCGACCTGCTGTGGATGAAAGGAACATTTCAATGCGTGAACTGTTAATTACATATGCTTTTTGTTTTGCTGCCGTTTGTTGTGTTCACGTTCAACCTGAGTACACTTCGACCATTTTAAAGGGACATCTCGCGGGTGTAGACGCGGTAGTATTTACGCCAGACGGGAAGATCTTAGCTTCAGGTTGCATGGCTGACCACTCGGTTAAGCTGTGGAGCGTGGATCAAGGAAGCGAGATATCGACGTTTCGCGGTCATCTTGACGACGTGCTTTCTCTAGCCATTAGTGCTGATGGCAAGCTCTTGGCATCGGCGAGTCATGACAAGACCATTAAGCTATGGAATCTATCAGAACGCCGATTATGGACAACACTATATGGTCACAGTGGACCCGTTCGATCCCTAAGTTTCAGCCAAGACGGTCGAATGCTAGCGTCTGGAAGTGATGATAAGACAATAAAGTTGTGGGAAACCGCTACTGCTCAACTTCGGATGACGCTAGTCGGGCATTCGAAAGAGGTATTTGGCGTCGCATTCGATCCCGATGGTACGCAACTGGCATCAGCGAGCGGCGATAGCACGGTTAAACTATGGTCAATTGCGACAGGCAAAGAGCGCAGAACATTACTTGGCCATTTCAAAGCAGTTTATTCGGTGGCATTTGGCCGGAATGGTATTCTTGCGTCCGCAGGCCATGACAAAACAATTAAGCTTTGGTCTTCTGCTCACGAGTACAAAAACACTATTGCGCTGAACGGGCATACTAATATAGTTTGGCAAGTGGCGTTCAATTGCGAAGGCACCATTTTGGGGTCATGTAGCGCAGACGGGACTGCAAGGCTGTGGGATGTTAGTTCCGGGTTAGAACAATCTGTGTTAGCTGGGCATGACCGTAGCGTACTTTCTATTGCCTTTGGAAATGGAAAAAAATTCCTTGCTACAGGCGGTTTTGACGGCGACGTCAGGTTATGGCAGAATCTCGGCGGGGGTTGCAATGTGCAAGCGTTTTCAGCAACTATTTGTAGGTCTCCAAAATAGACGTGTCACGACCCGATGGTCTCGGAATTGTAAACCAATTTGGGTATCACGCCCCAACAGTTTTTATTGGCCTGTTTAGTGAATCAATCACAGCTAGGATTCACTGCCCCTACATGTTGTTTTCAATTGGCAAATACAGAATCCCGAGTTTCATTGAGTTATCAAATCGTGAATGCCAAATGGGTGGCGATAGTATTGGCCTTGCTTGTGTCGAATTCTGATTCCAGAAGATCATGGCGTAGCTGGTTGTTGGATAAAGGCTGGCACGCAAATGTTTGGCTCAGCTTATTGGCAGGACAAGCGTCAGGTACTGCAGCATCGCAAAAGAAGGTATCTAGTAAAGGTAAAACACCACTTGAGCAGAACGATGATTTAGCATTGCAGGGGGACATTAGGCTTCGAGTCAGACTGTCCGTGCGAGAATCTCCAACGCTGGAGGGAGTTTTAGCAGCATTGCATGAGGCGACAGGTCTTGATTTTACACTTGAAAAGAATCTGCAATACCATCAACCTCAAATAGGGAAAGTCTTCATTCGCGAAGCGTATGCTTGGGTTTTTATGAGTATTTTAGCAGAAGCAGATTTGGAAAATGGTCATTGGGAAATGACAGAAACTGGGTATCGGCTTACAGGCAAATCGCTGGCTTTACGTGTGCCGCCAAAGATAGAAAACGCTGGGCCCGATTTTGCTCTTTGGTTGGCTTTTGGCGTACTTGTTCTCCTAATTGGTGGTGTGCTGTTTCACCAGAAATTCATAAAAAAAGCGCGGCTACCATGACAGTCCCTCGTCCGGACTGGACAAACATCTGTAGATTAACCCCTTTTCTAGTTTTTGGGTCCAATTCAGGCGCCCCAAAAACATTTCCAGCCGTTATGTTAGTCCCGGTGACTTAGTGGTCCATTTCACAATTAATGATCACGTTACTAGGCCACGAGTTTCTGTTGCAAGCGGTCGAGAAACCGAGTCAATTTCGCCCGGTCGAACTTCCAGTTGAACGGGCGCGGGTTCTGGTTGGTTAGTTCTTCGTACAGGCGTTGACGTTCCTCGACTTCAGCGAGGCTGGTAAAGTCGTTCGGCGTGAAAACTTTTCGTTGGATCTTCGAGAAGTAGATCTCCACCTGACTCAACCAACTTGCATGAATCGGCGTATGAACCAGAATCCCGTTGGAGTAACTTTGGGCCAACCGTTTGACCGAGGTTTCGCCACGATGCGACGAACCGTTGTCAACCACCCAAAACACTCGCTTGGCCGATCGATACGGCTCTTGTTCCATGACTTGGGCAACCAAGTGGCCGAACGGGCCGATCCCCGTGGTCGATTCGCATCGGCCCATGATAACCGCGGCGAACGTCCCATGCGACCCGGTACTGCAAGGCTCCGCCACGTTCGTTTTCAAACTCGATGCGGCGTGGTCGGCCTGGCGCCGGGTTCAGACTGGGATGGCAGCGAATACGTGCCTGGATGCTGGTTTTCTCGTCCGAGCTGATGATGTAATCGTTGCGGCCAAGTGGTTATCCCTGTCAAAAACCAGCATTAAGATCGAGAATACCCTCAGCCTTCTCCGCGAAACGCGGATCACGCGGGAAAAACCAATACTGGTAGCGCCAAGGCTTCAAGTCCGCATCGTGCAGAATGCGCCAAATGGTGCTGGGGCTGATCGGCTTTTGCAAAGCGGCGCGCGCTCGAATCGTCAGGTCCGCAACCGACTGCCGGCTCAGCGGTTGCTCGGTCTTGTAAATAAGTTCACACGCCAGCGCTTGCACGATCGCTCGATCCAGAGGGGGAAAAATCGAGCTTTCGCCCGCGTCCTGGCTTATCCTCCAACGAGAAGTCACCCTGCGCCCAGCGGCGTCGCCAGCGACGAATCGAGACGGCAGGCATTTGAACTTCGACAGCCGCCTCGGCATGCGACGCTTGCGGTTCACGGTGGAGGAAACAGACCAGGCCTGCCCGCTGGCGAAGTTGAAAAGCAACGGCGCGTCGGCGCAGGAGCCCTTGAGCTTCGGCCAAGAACTCCGCAGGAAAGTCCGGACAATGGCTAGGTTTGGGGCCGGGCATTGGTGGCATCCAGTTGCCTTGAGATCATGAGTGTCCATTCGACGGCCCCCAGTCTAACAAAAACCCAGGTTTGGAAACCTGATCATTAATTGTGAAACGGACCACTTAGGCTCGCCTCTTTTGTTGATGCTCAATCACTGCATGTAACAGACCCACTCTCTACAAAATGCGTCCCTCGTGCAGCTGGTCGTGCATCCCATCAAGCTTTTTTCTTTGCACTGATAGACGGCCTATTGGCCAATCACATCCAAATTTACAGATTTCACCTTGGCCGAGCTTCCCCCAACCATCACTTGAAAGCGGCCCGGCTCGACGACACGCTTCATCTCCAGCCCGTGATACGAGAGGTGCTCCGGCCCCATTTCGAAAGTCACGGTGCGTTTTTCGCCCGGTGCCAGCGTAATCCGTTGGAAACCTTTCAACTCCATTACAGGCCGGGTGACACGGCTCACTTCGGCGCGGAGGTATAGCTGGACCACTTCGTCCCCGGCTCGCGGTCCTGTGTTGGTCACTACAACCGATGCCTTGGTGCGGCCGTCCGGAGCGATCTTCGCCAATGAAAGAGTCGGCGTCGAATACGCAAACGTGGTGTAGGACAGGCCGTGGCCGAAAGGGTAAAGAGGTTCCTTGGACTCGAAGAGGTAGCCGCGTCGCGCGGTTGGTTTGTGGTTGTAGAACAGCGGCAGCTGGCCGACGTGGCGCGGGAAGCTGACGGTGAGCCTGCCGCCGGGATTCACGTCCCCAAAAAGGACTTCCGCGACAGCGGTTCCGCACTCCTGGCCCAGATACCACCCCTCAAGGATGGCGGGAACCTGCTCTGCCAGCTCGGCAATAGCGGGAGGCCTGCCGTTAATCAACACCATCACGGTCGGTTTGCCGGTGGCTACAAGCGCACGCACCAGGTCCTCTTGTTGGCCGACCAGTTTCAGGTCGGCGCGGTCGCCCAGGTGGTTCTCGGCATAGGCCTCGCGTGCCACCTGTTCGTTGTCACCCACGACCACGATGACTACATCGCTGTCCCGGGCCAGGGTCACCGCCTCTTTGATGCGTTTTTGATTGGCGGCCGGACTGGCCAGAACAACTTTGTCGGCCGACCAACGCGCCTGGGAGCGGGTTCCACCAATAAGAGGCTGTGGCCCTTTGGTGAAGGATGAGTCTTCGGTGATTCGCACGCCCTCCGCATGAGACACCGTCACGTCTTTCCCCAGCCGGGCGCTGATACCCTCAAGGATGCTAACCGAGTGGCGCGGAACGCCCGAGTAACCGCCGAGCATGACCTCCGCCGCATGGGGACCGATCACTGCCACACGCTTTAGTTTTGCGGCGTGCAAAGGAAGCACGTTGCCGCGATTCTGGAGAAGGACAATGGCCTGCCGGGCCGCCTCCAAAGCCAGCGGACGGTGAGCCTTGGCGCCGCAGATTTCATCTGCGCGGGCGGGATCCACGAAGGGATCCTCAAACAGTCCAAGGTCGAACTTGTCCCGTAACAGCCGCCGCACAGCGTCATCTATCAGAGCCTGCGGAACCTTGCCTTGCTTGACCAACTCGATCAGCGTGTCATAGGTTTCGACGTCGGGCAACTCGACATCCACGGTGGCTTCAAGTGCCTGCCGTGCAGCATCGGCGTTAGTGGAGGCGACTTTGTGCCGTTTGGCAAGTTGGCTAATAGCCTGCCAGTCGGAGACGATGGTGCCATTGAAGCCCCATTCCTTGCGCAGTACATCCTGGAGCATCCAGCGGTTGGCATGCGAGGGAACGCCGTCGATCTCGTTATAGGAGGGCATTAGACTGCGTGCGTTTCCTTGCTTCACGCAGATTTCGAACGGGTAGAAGAAGATATCGCGCAGCGTGCGCTCGCCGAGGTTCGCCGGGCCCACGTTTGTTCCCGACTCCGGCTGGCCGTGGCCGGCCATGTGTTTTAGCGTGGCGATCACACGATCGGCCGGGATGCTTTTGTCGCGACCCTGAAAGCCACGCACTGCGGCCAGACCGAGCTGCGCAATCAGATAGGGATCCTCGCCGAAGGTTTCTTCAAAACGCCCCCAGCGCGGGTCACGGGCCACATCCACCACCGGGGCGAGGACCTGCTGAGCGCCGCGCGACCTCACTTCTTTGGCAACCACCGTGAAAACACGTTCCACCAGTTCGGGGTTCCAAGTGCTGGCCAGGCCGATTGCTTGCGGAAAGCTGGTCGCCTCCGCTCCTTGCAGTCCGTGCAGCGCTTCCTCATGGAAGATTACGGGGATGCCGAGGCGTGTGTTGTCCTTGACCCAGCGCTGAATGGCGTTGGTGTATTCCGCCTCGGCCCTGGCGCCATGGCCATCGCTGGGACGCTCGATGCGTCCGATGCCGACTTTGAACCATTTCGGCGCCTTTGCAGGGTCAAAACGCCCTTTGGCGTCGGTGATTTGCCGCTTGGCATTCCACATGCACAACATTTGCGCGACCTTCTCTTCCAAGGTCATGCGCGCCAGCAAATCTTCCACGCGCTGTGCAACGGGCAGCTTGGGGTTCCAGTAGTCGGCTTTCGCTTGCTCCTTTTGGGCCTGTTTTGCTTGAATCGGCAAAAGGCAAACAAGCACAAGACAAATCGCAGACAACGTGATTTTCATCGGACACCTGCGGAAAGTTGAAGCGAATGATTGCTTGAATGTTCATGTATTAACTTCTTGTCAAACGTCACTCACGATTGCGACGAAAGTTGTACATGGACGGTCGCACGTACACCGAATTCGTAGTTGAAACCACGGGCAACTCCCTAACGTCGCGTAAGCTGGTTTGTCAAGCACGCGATTTAGCCACAGAGCATGCCATCGCCTTCCTCGATCTGGTTGCAACACTCCCATGACTCCCCGCGTTCGGGCGTTTGCTAGGCTCCACGGCCGCACAAGGCTCGCCATCGCCGCAGCAGCGAGCTTGTCGCATTGAAGCTGATGAAACGATTCGATCCGGCCGTGCTGGAAAGGTTCAAGAATGAATTCCGCACGGTGCAGGACTTCAGACATCGGAACTGTGTCAAGCTCTTTGAATTGTTCGAGCACGGTGAGCAATGGTTCTTCACGATGGAACTTATCGAAGGCCGTACGATCCTGGACTACCTCGGCGCAGTCGGAATTAACGAGCCAACCATGCCCCCGCCAAGCTCGGATTCCTGGAACGAGACTGATGCGCACTTCGGCGTCAGCGCCGAACAAGCTGCCTTTACATCGCAACCGGCCCGTGATGTGCAACGTCTGCTGACGATTTTTCAGGAACTGGCCGAAGCCATTGTGGCGCTCCATGACAATCGCATCCTGCATCGTGACATCAAACCCAGCAATGTCATGGTGGATGACGGCGGCAGTGCCAAACTGCTCGACTTTGGTTTGGCCAAGGCGTCACGCCTGGAGGAAAAGAGCGTCACGGAGCACGGCCCGGCGGGCACCTTCCTGTGGATGGCCCCTGAGCAGGCCGACGATCGCGCCACTCAAGCCAGCGACTGGTTTAGCTTCGGCGCCATCCTCTACGAGGCACTGACCGGCCGCCATCCGTTCCGGGATACGGCCCAGGCCATGCCCTGGAACCGGCAGAACTACAGCCCGCCTTCAGTGCGCACGCTTGCTGCTGACGTTCCCGAGCAGCTTGGCCGCCTCTGCGACGAGTTGCTGAAACCGCGTGCTGCCGACCGCCCCGGCGGCCGCGACATACTCACCCGGCTCGGGCTAGCTTCACCCCCGCCACCCGCGCCGTCTCCGCCCTTTGTCGGTCGGGAGCGGCACTTGAAGGAATTGCATCTTGCATTCAAGGATACCCAACGCGGTGGGGCCGTCACTGTGTTGCTGCATGGTTCCTCCGGTGTCGGCAAAACCGGGTTGGTCGAGCACTTTTTGTCTAGCCTGCGCCAGCAACAAAACCAGGTGGTCGTCCTTCGCGGCCGCTGTTACGAGCGAGAATCGGTTCCCTACAAGGCGCTGGACGGACTGATTGACAACTTGAGTCGCTATTGGAGACGATTGCCTCGTGCCCGAGCTGCGGAGTTGTTGCCCGACGACATTGGCCCGTTGGTGCGTGTGTTCCCCGTTCTGCTGCGGGTCGAAATCGTCGCTGACCTCCCGCGCCGTGACGCGGATTATCCCGACCCCCAGGAATTGCGGCGGCGGGCTTTCGCGGCTTTGCGTCAGGTGCTTCGCCGTCTCGGCGACCGCTGGCCCTTGGTCATCCATCTCGACGATCTGCAGTGGGGCGACCTGGATAGCGCTCTGATGCTGACTGCACTTTTGTTGCCGCCGGATGCGCCCCGACTGTTGCTGCTGGCGAGTTTTCGCAGCGAGGACCGCCATACCAGCCCCTTTCTGTCCAGCTTCTTGCAGACGTCGGTGAGCGCCCTTGGGACCGAGCCAAGGGAAATGGCCCTCGACGTCCTGAGTCCCCAAGAGGCCAGGGATCTCGCCAGCCGACTTCTGGTCGGACAAGACAACGCTTATTGCTCCAACGGGTCGCAATTGGCCCAGATGGCGGAAATGGCAGCGCGGGAATCTGGCGGCAACGCATTTTTTGTCTATCAGATGGTCCAGGCCATGCAAGCCGGAGACCCTGAGGTGGACCTCGACAAGGTGATCTGGAATCGGTGTCTTGCCTTGCCTGAAAACCAGCGGCGTCTGGTCGAAGTGGTCGCCCTGGCCAGCCGGCCCGTGCACGGCGCGATCGCCTTGCGTGCAGCCGGTCTGGGCAACCAGGGGACGCCAAACCTCATCGACTTACAAAAGGCCAAATGGCTACGCCCTTGCCCCGGCGACAAAGTTGAAACCTATCACGACCGCATCCGCGAGACCGTTGTCCGTCACCTTTCCCTGGAAGAATTAACGGCGCATCATGGC
The DNA here is from genome assembly GCA_035638015.1 of Gemmataceae bacterium. GTDB lineage: Bacteria > Planctomycetota > Planctomycetia > Gemmatales > Gemmataceae > DASRAT01. The sequence continues at coordinate 8,308 of DASRAT010000464.1, forward strand.
CGCCTTGCCACTGCACTCGAAGCTTGGGGCCACGCGGACGCGGAGATGTTGGCGATTCATTATCAAGGCGCCGGGAATAACGAAAGGGCCGCCGTCAAGTACATTATTGCCGCCGGGAATGCCGCTGATACGCTTGCCTTCGACCAGGCCGCCAAGCTCTATCGCCTGGCTCTGGAGTTGCGGCCCGTGGAAGGCGAACAACAGATCCGCTTGCTAACGCACCTGGGGGACGCCCTGGCCAACGCGGGCCGCGGCGCGGAGGCGGCCCAGGTTTATCTCGATGCCGCCCAGTGCGCGCCCCCTGGTTACGTGCTGGACTTGCAACGCCGCGCGGCTGATCAACTCTTGCGGGCGGGCCGAATTGAAGAGGGCCTGGACGTATTGCAGCGCGTGCTGCGGAGCGTCGGCGAAACCTACCCCAAGACGCCCAGACGGGCGTTGTTGGCCCTGCTGTGGGGTCGGTTGCGGCTGTGGTGGCGGGGCGCGAAATTCCGCGAGCGCGACGCAAGTCAGATCCCACCGCGGGAGTTGGAGCGGTTGGATGCTTGCTGGACGGCCGCATCCATCTTGAGCCTCACGGACATCATCCGCGGCCTGGCGTTCCACGCTCGCCACTACATACTCGCGTTGCAAGCAGGCGATCCGAGCCGAATCGCGCTGGCCCTGGCCACGCAGGCCGTCGTCCATGCCGTCACGGGCGATCCCCGTCAAAATGCCAAGGCAGAGGCCCTGCTCCACAAGGTCCGTGAAATGGCTACGTGGCAAGGCCAGCCCTACCTGCGAGGCTTGGCTGACAACATGGAAGGCGGCGCCGCCCTGTTGATGGGGCAATGGAAAAAGGCCTGTGAGCTTTGTGCCCGCGCCGAAGAGACCTTCCGCAAGGAATGCAAGGGCGCCGCCTGGGAACGCGGCGTGGCTTGCAATGTCCGCTTCACCGCCATGGCAGCTACCGGTGAATTCCTGCAAGTGGCGCAAGAACTTCCCGGTTTGCTGCACGAGGCCCATGAACGAGGTGACCTGTTCACAGCCACGAACCTCCGGCTGCATGCCGTCATGTTGGAACTCGCGGCGGATCAGCCCCAGCAAGCTCTCCAGACAGTCCAGGACGCCATGAAACAATGGCCTGCCCAGGGCTACCATTTTCAGCACTCCAACGAATTCAGATTTCAGATGTTGGTCGCGCTCTACACGGGTCAGCCTCAGCAGGCCTGGCAAATCGCCAATGCTGGCTGGCCACGATTGCAACAATCTCTGCTGCTGCGTGTTCAGTCAGCGTGGGCCGGCCCGAAAGCCTATATGCTCCGAGCGGGGATGGCCAACCTTGATGGCAAGCCGGCGTTAGCCGGCGAATTGCTCGTTAAAGCGGAAGCAGGTTTCCTGGCCGCGGATATGGTGCTCTATGCGGCGGTGGCTCGCCGCTGTCGTGGTTTGTTGCGCGGAGGCGGCGAGGGCCAAGAATTGATTCGCACGGCCGACGCTGCCATGCATGCCCAGTTGATTCGCAATCCGGCGAGGTTCACCAATGCGGTGGCGCCGGGGTTTGCCGAGATGGCATGATGGCGAAACAGCGGCGTCCTGCATCGTGGAAACGGGCGTGCTTTTCCTCTCCTCTAACTGCAATCACGGTTTTGCGGGCTGCCATAATGCGCATATTTGTGTGAATGCCACGCTTTTGCGAAAATGTCCTTTCTGACCTGGCGCAAAAAGCCGCCCCGGCATCGCGCCGGTTTTCTCGCGTTCCACCCCCCCCGCTACTTTCGTTTTGAGGAGACTGCCATGTTCCTGTTCATTCCCCGTTCGCTGTGCGCGCTGAAGCGGGTCGCCGCCAAGGCCGACCATCTGCGTCTTGCCGCCACGCAGGGCGTCCGCATCGCCGAAGCAGGCTGTTTGTACCGAGCCGACGGAACCGATGGCCGCCGAGCCGTTGTGGTGCAAGGCATGGCGCCCACCGAGGAGCCGCCCTGGCCGGCCTTCAAGGAACTGCCCGACAATGCCTACGAAGCCATCACCCTGCCCAAAGACTTGGAGCGGGCCTGCAAGGTTGGCGAGGACTTCTTGCAGAGCAAGTTTGGCTTGGGGTAGCCGTCCGACCCGGCTTTCCGGGGCCTCCATGCGGATGTTCCACCGACTTTTTGCACGCGTGGATGAAAGACCCCACGGGGTTTTTGCAGAAACTGAGGCGCTTGGGATTTGGATTTTTTCGCAGGACGTTTGGACGCCATAGGACCATCTCCGGGAAGAGAACCTGGGTATCCCAAGTCTCCGTCACGGGCAGTCCTGTGATTTTTTCAAAATCTTTGCACGAAAAACCACATACCAGGGGGGGTGGGTCTTCCGATCCCTCTTTTTCTTCCCTGATCACCGCGTAGAAAAGGGCGCTAACATTTATGTCCTTGGTAGCTTCCGACCGCGCCGGTGATATGCCACCATTCCCATGACGCCGATGCCAAGAAGGACAAGACTTGCCGGCTCGGGCGCCACATCCGGTACTTCAAACTCCGGGCTAATGGCATAGAGATGGGCCGTTTGGGTGCCCGCGAGGTTGGAATTACCAAGCCAACGGCTGTCGGCAAACGTCGCGTCTCCAACAAGGCCCACTGGAGCGCCCGGGTTAAGCCAGCCACCAAGGTCAAGTCCATTGGCATTCCCGGCGGTGTTTGTCCCCGTCCAAACGTGAGTATTCCCGGAAATGGCGATGCCATATTCGGTATAACGGACCGGCGCAGCCAGGCTGCCATCCCAAAGGTCAGCGGAATTGTTGGCGAGGCGCTGGCCGGCAAGATTGTATACCGGCCCGGTGATGGGGATGCGGTCAACCGCATTTTGTCCGGCGATGGAGAGCAACGCCTTCCACAAAAGGGTCTCCCCGTCCCAGTTGTCAATCAGGCCGGCGTCGGACGCGGCGCTGGTCACAACCCAGTCGGCCGCTGCCAGGCCGCCGAAATCTGGGTAGTCCGGCGGGGGGACCGCATTGGCGCTACTGACGCCGGACAAAAACGAGGTAACGAATATGAGCTGGTACTTATCGCCCGGTTTTAGGTCGGAGGGCACTATAATCCCGGCCTGCGCGGTCGGGGCAAGAGCGAAAGCCAGCCAGCCCGTGATAAGTCCAGTAATAACCTTTAAGCGAATCATGAGCTACTCCTCGCCACCAAAGGCAAACCAACCTGGAAAAGTCTCGCGGGGAAAGTTAAGGCCCACGGCACCGGCGCGCCGTGGGCCCGAGGCAAGGCCCTGCAAAGCCGCGCGCTTCAAACTACACTGTAAACCAGTCCTCAAGATCGACGAAAAGCCTATCGAGGGTTGGCGTTTTCCTTGCGCCTGTAGATGGGACCGATGCTGCTGCTGTAGCAACATCATTGCGGACTTCTGGCTCCAATTGGAGAGCGGCAACCAAATCGTCATCACGCAAGGATCGCCACGAACCGGAAGTTTCCGCGGCTGTGGAATGCGCATCCAGCACAATTGGCGAACCGAGCTGCGTAAACTGCGGGGTAGGATACGAAACAGCATTGATCGGCGCTAGCAACATGTCCGCCGGCGACGGGTCGGCGATGCCTTGCGGGTTGGTGTCGTAGGGATTCAGCGCAAATGTCGCACTGGCATTCTGGCTCCCCGAAGTGCGTCCCGCGGCGCCGGTGTACTGGTACACCTTCAGCGTCACGTTGTCCACAATCCAGATGTCACTGACGTTGCTTGGATTGATCGTGATACCGGTCGGATGAGCATTCGCAGCGTCGATGGTCCAGTTGCCAAGCGACGAGCCGGACAGCGAGTATTTGAACACTTTGTGAGCGGTGCCGTCCACGACCCAGAAGGAGGTGCCGTCGGTGACGATGTCCTGCGGATTGCTGTTGCCGTTGTGGCCATTGACGAGGTTAAAACTGCTCACGGCGTTCTGGCTGCCCAAAAGCCGGCTGGCGGCCCCAGCGTACTTGTAGACCTTGTCGGCGGAACTGTCGACCAGCCAGATGTCAGTGCCGTTGGTGGTGATGCCGGTGAGTTGGGCGGAACCGCTGAGGCCGCCAGCCGACCAAGAGCCGAGCTGCACGCCGTGGTTGTCGTAAACGTAGACGGTCTTGTTGGCATCCACGACCCAGACAGTGGTTCCTGCCGCCGTGGTCGCCACGCCGCGTGATGCAGTGTTGGTGCTGGTCTCCGCCGTGATCTCCTCGGAGGTGCCGCCGCTGCCGTATTCGTAGGTCTTGACGGTGCCGCTATCGACTACGAAGAACTTGGTCTGGCGGTTCAGGATGCTGCCGGTGCCTTGGGCGCGGCTGACGGTGGCACCGGAGGCGCCGGAGAGATTCATCGTGAACGTCTTGGTTGGCCCGCCAGTGCCGACGGTGGTGATGGGAACATTAATCGTCTGCGAAGTGACGCCAGGGGCGAACACGAGTGTGCCGTTTGTCTGTGTATAGTCGGTGCCCGCCACGGCTGTGCCATTCGCTGTGGCGTAGTTCACGGTTACAGTATTGCTAGTGGAGGAATTCAGTGTGACGGCGAATGATGCCTGAGATGCAGGAGCGAACCGCGTCACTTTGTTGGCATCCCGCGAGCTGACATAGAGGTTGCCGTCGGAGCCGGTGGCAAGTCCGTTTGGCGCGCTCAGGCCACCCTGCCCCGTGGACACATAGGTGTCGATGAATGCGCCGGGGTTTGATTCGGTGGGGCCCTGGTATCGCAGCACCTCGTTCAGGGTCATATCAGCAACAAAAAGATGCCCCTGCTGATCGAAGAGCGGAGTACGGCTTTGGCTCAGGCCGCCCGAGCCCGTGGCCACGAAAGTACCGATGAATTGGCCCGCGAACGGGCTCGATGGGCCATAGTAGCGATCAATGACCGCTTGATTGGCCACTCCGTTTGCATCTAGCTGCGGGCAACTGACGTAGAAATTGCTATCGGGCCCGATGTCGTAAGTGAGCGGCAATGTGTGGGCTGTATTAGCGAAGACGCCCAGGAATTGTCCTGGCTGTTCGCCATTTGGCCCGATGCTTAGCCCCTGGTACTTGAGGATCTGATTGCTATGCCAGCTACAGACATACATGTTCCCGTCGGATGCGAACTTGAGTCCGCCGGCCCAGTTTAGTCCGCCGGCACCGGCGGTGACGTAGGTGCCGAGGAAGCCTCCCGTGGTCCCGTCATATTCAAGAACGGACGACTGCGAGCCGGTGCTGACGTAAAGATTGCCATCGGAACCGAACGTGGCTCCATAGGGGTCCAGAAGGCCGCCGCTGTTTGGTGCCACAAAAAGCTGGTAGGTCTGCGAAGCCCAGTCGAATCGCAAAATCTCATTATTGCTAGCG
>DASRAT010000465.1:0-2277 GCA_035638015.1 Gemmataceae bacterium
CATCACGACGCTGGGGTGGACGCCGTCCAGATAGGCGACGCAAGCGAGGAAACGATCCGCGCGATTGCCGATGGAATCATTGCCCGCGTTGCCGCCGATGCCGCCCCACTTGCTAATGTCGCCACGGCCCGGAATGTAATCCACGGTGGCCAAAGCCGCGCCGGTGAGGCCGTCAAAAACAGTGAAGTATTCGGGCCCTTTGTTGATGCGGCCGTCGTTGCCGACCCAGTAGGCCTTGGGGTCGCCGATGACTTTGCCTTTGCCGTCCACGGTGCCGTCAGCGGTTTTGCAGCAGACCTCGGCTTTGCCGTCGCCATCGAGATCGTAGACCATGAATTGCGTGTAATGAGCGCCTTCGCGAATGTTGCTGCCGAGGTTGATGCTCCAGAGCATGGTGCCATCGAACTTGTAAGCTTGCAAAATGGGCTGATCGGTCACGCCATTTTGCGAGTTGTCCTTGCCGCGGCCGGTCATGTGCACGACGATTTCGTATTCGCCGTCGCCGTCAAGATCGCCCACGGAGCAGTCGTTGATGGTGTAACCCTTGGGCGTTTTCATCGGCACTTCGAAGTATTGCCGGACAGGCGCGTTGGCCGCGAGCTTGTTCAAGAATGGCTTGCTCATCTCTTGTTCAACGCCCTTGATGATCGGCCGCACAAAATAGGCTTGGGACTTGGCGGTATCGACGCCGCTATCGGTGTAATTGGTGGCATCGGTGATGGGGGCGGTGTTGATCTTGACCGGTTTGCCGTCGCCAGTGGCGCGGTAGAGGTTGAAGGCGATGTCATCGGGGTCAGTGCCAAGCAATCGCCAGCTCACGAAGACCTTGCCGCCGCCCATGTTCATGGCAGCGACGCCGCGGCCCAGGTTTTCCATTTGCCGCGGCGGCGCCTTGGTTTTAGGGGCAGGCTTTTGCGCGCTTTGGGAGGGCGCGGGACAAAGGAGACCGGCGAGAGTGACAACGAGAAAGCATAATACCGCGGCAATTCTGGCAAAAGACCGTTTCATGGCGCTCTACCCAGTGCGTGAAAAGTTTGACGACTCAGTAAAAAAGGCGGGCATTGACAAATTACCCGGAGTGTTCGGCCATCGCAATAAAATCTTCGTTGACCCGGCCATCTAGGGCCCGGGCGTGCTCTCAAGGCGTGCCATTCACGAGCCGCGCGATATACGACATCTGCCCGCGATGCAGTGCGAAATGCGACAGCAGGTGCAGCAGCGTTTTGGTGACATTGCCAAACTTCTCGGTGGGATGCGTTGCCATCAATTGGGCCTCCGTCAGGCCGCCGACAACGCGCCGGAACATCGCAACTGCCGCGTTGAGGTTTTCCATGACCTGGGCTCTCGGCGGCGGACTCGCATCGGTGAACTCCTTTTCCCGTTCCCTCACATAGCCCGTCTTGCCCAGTTGCGCTCCGACAAAATGGTTGAGGTTGCCGGTAAGGTGCAATATCAGATGGCCCACGGAATTGCTTTGAGCCAAAGGCCGTTTCCAAAGCTGGGCCTCGCTCAAACCGTCCGCCAAAGTGCGTACCTCATCGCGGAGTTCTTCAAGCTCCGCAACCATCGCCAACCGCACCGTTTCGGCAAATTTTGCAGTTTCCATAGCTTCTCCTTTTTGAGCATATTGACCTACAACAAGGCTCCACGAATAATGCTATGGCGGTCCCAGCAATCCGCCTTCACCATTCTTGATCTTCACGCTAGAATCCCAGACCGACAAGGTTTTTGGGATCGCAGAAGGGGACGCAAGCATGAGGAAGTTGGCATTTGTGTTGATCGCGGCCGCTTTAAGCGGTTGGCCCACGCTGGCTCAGCAGCCGTCCGGCGCCTGGGCCGACAAGCTTTTCCAAAACAAGACGACCCACGATTTCGGCACCGTCGCCAAGGGTGCGCAACTCAAGCACTCCTTTGCCATCAAGAACATCTATGCCGTGCCGCTGGATTTCAGCGCCCGCGTGAGTTGCGACTGCGTCACGCCGACCTTCAGCAAGAAAACGCTCAAGCCCCAGGAAGAGGGAACGCTCGACATCAACATGGACGCCCGCAAATTCACCGGGCCGAAAAGCGTCACCATCTATGTCACTGTCGGACCCGAGTATGTCTCGACGGCAACCCTTGTGGTCACGGCCAACGCTCGCGGCGATGTGGTTTTGAACCCCGGTGAGGTAAACTTCGGCGTCGTGCAGCAAGGCCAGCAGCCGTCGGTCAAGGTGGACATCGACTATGCCGGTTTCCTGGATTGGCGCGTCGAGGAAGTGGTCAAACCATCTGACG
>DASRAT010000466.1:0-5175 GCA_035638015.1 Gemmataceae bacterium
GATCTGGTGCGCATCGACCCTAAGACGTGCCGCTGCGGGCGGTCGTTTGTGCGGCTAGACGGTGGCATTTTGGGGCGGACCGATGATATGATTCACGTCCGCGGCAATAATCTATATCCAAGTTCTTTGGAGGCGGTAATACGCAGATTTCCGGAGGTGACGGAATACCGGGTGACCATAAGTCAAATGGGGGCGCTTGCCGAAGTGCGGATCGCCGTGGAGCCTGCCTCACCCGTCGCCGATTTGGCTGACCGCGTGGCCCAAGCGGTTCGGGAGGAATTGCTGTTTCGCGCGGAAGTGGAGATGGTCCCGCCGGGAACGCTGCCGCGGTTTGAGATGAAGGCCAAGAGAATCGTTCACGAAACACGCTAAACCGCTTGCGGTTTAGCGCTCGCTTAAAGGTTGACAAGATGCACATTTCTATTCAACGGCGCCTGGCATTTGCTTTGCTCCTGCTGTGCGGCTTCGCGCTATCTGCGCACGCTCTGCTGGCCGATTGGGCCTACTGGCGCGGGCCATCATGGAATGGCGTCGCCACGGACACCGGCTTGCCCAGCAGCTGGTCGGACGATCCGAAAAGCCCCGAGAATTTCCACTGGAAAGCGCCTTACGGCTGCCGTTCGACGCCCATCATCATGAACGGCCGCGTCTACATCAACAACCAGGTGAACGAAGGAATCAACGAGCAAGAACGCGTCATGTGCCTCAATGCCGCCGACGGCAAGCTCGTTTGGGAAAAGAAATTCAACGTCTTCCTTACCGACATCGTCAGCGTCCGCCTCGGCTGGACCATGATGGTCGGCGATCCTGCCACCGGCAATGTCTACTGGCACGGCACGCAAGGCCATCTCGTCTGTTTCGACAAGGACGGCACCATCCTTTGGCAGCGGCAACTGAGCGAACAAGACGGCCGCACTTCAGGCTATGGCGGCCGCCTCAGCAGCCCCGTGATTGTCAACGACCTCCTCGTCATTGGCATGATCAACTCCTCCTGGGGCGATCAAAGCAAGGGCAAAGCCGGCAACCGTCTGCTGGCACTCAACAAGCGCGACGGCACACCTGTGTGGTGGTCGGAAATCAGCCTTAGCCCTGGCACGTATATGTCAACTCCCGTGGTTGCCACCATCAATGGCCAACTATTGCTCATCACCGGAGGCAGCGACGGCGCCTTGCATGGTCTGCAAGCCGGCACCGGCAAGGAGGTCTGGAGTTACAAGTTCTGCATGGGGGCCATTAACTGCTCACCCACGGTGGACGGCACGCTGGTTTACGCTAATCATGGCGAGGAAAGCCCAGGCACCAACGTTCAGGGCCGCATCATTTGCATTGACGCCGGCCAGGTCGACGACAAAGGCCGGCCCAAATTGGTCTGGCAAAAAGACGGCATTCAGGCGAAGTTCACCACGCCGTTGGTCCAGGGCGGCCGCGTTTACATTTGCGACGACGTTTGCCGCATTCACTGTTTCGACGCCAAGACCGGCGCCCACAACTGGGAATTCATCTATGGCCAGAACTCAATGGGCTCGCCCGTTTGGGGCGACGGCAAAATCTACGTCGCCGAGGTCAACTCGAAGTTCCACATCCTGGAGCCCGGCGACAAGAAATGCAAGCGGCTGCAAGAGACCTTTTTCCCCAGTCCCGACGGCGTGACGGAAGTGGAATTAAACGGCACACCGGCGGTGTCCGACGGCAAGATCTACTTTTCCGCGGGCGATGTGACCTACTGCATCGGCACCAAGGACGGCAAAGCCGGCAGTGCCCCAGCAGCGGCGGCCGAGATCAAAAAAGGCAAACCGGCGCAGCTCTTGATCTATCCATGCGACGTCGTCGCTCACGCCGGCGCCACCGTGCCACTGCAACTCAAAGTTTATGATGAATACGGCAATTTCCTGGAAGATGTCGGCGCCACGACCAAGGAAACCTGGTCGCTGCCCCAACCCCCTTTGCCGCCAGGCGCCAAAAACCAGCCGCCTGCGCTGCAAGCCGAAATTGAAGTAAACGGCAGCATGGCCAATCTCAAGCTGGGCAAGGCGCCTGTCGCCCAGCAGGGTTATGTGGAAGCCCAGTGGAAGGGCCTCAAAGCCAAGGCCCGTGTCCGCGTTGCCCCGACGCTGCCTTATGCTCAAGATTTCGACAAGGTTCCCGAAGGCGCGGCGCCTGCGGGCTGGGTCAACTGCCAAAACAAGTTCGTTGTCAAAAAGCTGACCGACGGCAATAACGTGCTGGCCAAGGTCACCGACAGTGATAACCCCCTGATAGCTCGCGGGCAGTGCTTTTTTGGATCGTCCAACATGACCGACTACACCATCGAGGCCGATGTCTGGGGCGGCAAAGTCAACAACAGGATGCCGGATGTGGGCGTCGGCGCCTGCCGTTACACGTTAATGCTAACGGGCCAAACGCAGGCGCTGCGGTTGGTGTCCTGGGACGCCATGCCGCGCGTGGACAAGTCGTTCAAGTACGAGTTCAAACCCGATACCTGGTATCGCCTCAAGCTCACCGCCGAGGTCGCGGGCGGCAAGACTACACTGCGTTGCAAGGCGTGGGACCGTTCCGCCGCGGAACCGGCGGCCTGGAACATCGAGTTCACCGATCCGACGCCCAATCTGGAAGGAGCGCCGTTTTTGTACGGCTATGTGCTTGGCCACGATGCCCAAACACCCAGGGGGACGGAAGTGTATTATGACAACGTCAAAGTCACGCCAAACACCAAGAAATAATGGGCTTTTTAGTAGGACGGCCTTCCCAAACCGTCCCCAACGTCAGGCAAGGCAATTTCACAAGCTTGGCATTAATCAGGAGCTGCCATCCTCATGAATCATTATCCCGCATTGCGTCGCTTGATTGCGGCTTCGTCCGCCGTTTTTATCATGGGTGTGGTGTTCGCCCTCGCTTGCACATCCAATCAGCCGACCGGCGCGCCCACGCCGTCTTCCAACCCAGTTCCGCAACCTGTCGGTGATCTCAAAACCAATCCGTGGCCCATGTGGGGCGGCTCGCTCAACCGCAACATGGTTAACCTCCGCGATGTCAATGTCCTCACCGAATGGGACATCGCCAAAAAAACCAACCTCCTCTGGTCCCAGGAGCTTGGCTCCAAGGCCTACGGCGGTCCCGCCATCGGCGACGGCAAAATCTTCATCGGCACCAACAATGAAAAACCTCGCGACCCCAAGGTCGAGGGCGACAAAGGCATCATCATGTGCTTCGAGGAGGGCACCGGCAAATTCCTCTGGCAACGCGTCCACGACAAGCTGCCCTCGGGCATCGTTTCCGATTGGCCGCGTGAAGGCATCTGCTCCACCTGCGCCATCGACGGCAAAAAAATCTATTACGTCAGCAATCGCTGCGAGCTGGTCTGCGCCACCACCGACGGCAAAGACGTTTGGTCGCTTGATATGATCAAGGAACTGGGCGTTTTCCCGCACAACCTGTCCACATCGTCCCCCCTGGTCGCCGGCGACCTGGTGTTCGCGGTCACCAGCAACGGCGTCAATGAAAACCATATCGACATTCCGGCGCCTGCCGCGCCCAGCTTCGTGGCCGTCAACAAGAACACCGGCAAAGTGGTGTGGACCAACAACGATCCCAGCAAAAACCTGCTCATCGCGGCCAAGGGAGACAAGGGCGGCGAAAGCCTGTTCAAGGTCCTTTTGGACAAGGGTGAAATCCTCATGCACGGCCAGTGGTCCAGCCCGGTTTATGCCGTGGCCAATGGCAAGCCGCAGATCATCTTTCCCGGCGGCGACGGCTGGTTGCGTGCCTATGAACCCGAAAGCGGCAAGGAGATTTGGCGCTTCGACTGCAACCCAAGAGCCTCCAAGTACAAACTCGGCGGCGCGGGCACGCGCAACGACTTCATCTCCACGCCCGTGGTTCACGACAACAAAGTTTACATCGGCGTCGGCCAGGATCCCGAGCACCGCCTGGGCATCGGTCATTTCTGGTGCGTCGACATCACCAAAAAAGGCGATGTTTCCCCCAAGGATGACAACTTCGATCCCAAGGCCCCGGTCAACAAGGACTCGGCCCTGGTTTGGCACTACGGCGAACCGGCCCCCAAAGAATGGAAAAAAGGCCGCAATTATGTTTTCGGCAGAACGCTCAGCACCGCCGCGGTCAATGACGGCCTGGTTTATATCGCCGAGCTAGCGAGCTATTTGCACTGCCTGGACGCCAAGACCGGCGAGCAATACTGGACCCATTACCTGGATTCGCCAATCTGGAGTTCTCCGTACTGGGTCGATGGCAAGGTCTTTTTGGGCACGGACGGAGACCTGGTGCATATCTTCGAGCATGGAAAAAAGAAGAACCTGATCCGTTCGCTCGACATGGGCGGCAAGGTGCGATCAACGCCGGTGGTAGCCAACGGGATCATGTATATCATGAACGAACACGAATTATTCGCAATTGGAAACAAAAAGTGAAAGCTGGCCTTGGTAATGGTTTTTGGGAGACTTGATAATGCAGCGGACGGTAGCATCAATTGGCGGCAACTGGCTATGGTTCATCGCCCTGCTGGCTTTGACTTTGGGCGGCTGTCAGCGCTGTGAACAGTGCCAAGTGACAGTTCCCGCGGCCGCCCCGCAGCCCGAGCAAAACTTCAATCTCACGATCCAACCCCAGGCCGGTTTGGGCAATGGCGTGTCCCACAACATGGTCAACCTCGTCGACAAAAATGTGCCAACCGATTGGAGCGTGGAGGATAAGAAACACAAGAACATCAAATGGGTCGCCAAGCTTGGAGACGAGGCCTATTGCAATCCGGTCGTTTTCGGCGGCCGGGTTTTTGTCGCCACCAACAACAAACACCCTCGTGATCCCAAGGTCACGGGAACTAAAGGCATCTTGATGTGCTTCGCCGAGAGTGACGGCAAATTCTTGTGGCAAAATGTCCACCCCATGCCGCCCGAGGAGATCGTTCGCCATGCGGTAAACGCCGGTTTGTGCTCCACGCCAACCGTGGAGGGCGAGTTCGTCTATTACTGCGGCCCCGCCTGCGAAGTCATCAAGGTGAATGTCAAAGACGGCTCCATTGCCTGGCGTTACGACATGATGAAGGAGCTCAAGGTCATTCCTTGCTTTGTGTGCGCCAGCTCACCCCTGGTCATTGGCGATTTGGTGTTCGTGGTCACGGGCAACGGCACCGATGATGACAACAAGGTGCCTGCCCCC
>DASRAT010000467.1:0-5702 GCA_035638015.1 Gemmataceae bacterium
GCAGGGTTACATGCTTCACGAGCGCGTGCTGCGGCCGGCGAAAGTGGTGGTGACCCAGGCGGTTGGGAAATCTTAAACGAAAATTGAGCTAATGCGGGGAAAGTGATTCATGCCAACCTACGATTACCACTGCGACGCCTGCGAACACGATTTCGAGGAGTTTCAGTCGTTCTCCGACAAGCCGCTGACCAAGTGCCCCATGTGCGGCAAAAAGAAACTCCGCCGCCTCTTTGGCACGGGCGCCGGCGTCATCTTCAAGGGCAGCGGCTTCTACGAGACCGACTACCGCAGCGAGTCGTATAAGCAAGGCGCCAAGGCCGACCAGGACAAAAGCGGTGGCGGCGACGGCAAAAAGACCGATGCCGGCAAAACCGATACAACCGCCAAATCCGATACGGCCCCTAAAACCGAAACGAAGAGCGAGCCTGCGCCGGCTGCAAAAGCTAAAGAAAGCGGGAAAAGCTCGAAGTCTAGGTCGTGAGTTGCCGATGATAAAAGTACGCTGCCCGATATGCCAGCGCGTCATGGCTGGTCAGAGTTCGCGCGAGTGGCCGCAGTTTCCCTTCTGCAGCCCCAAATGCAAGCTTGTGGACCTCGGCCGCTGGCTTGGTGAAGCGTACAGCTTCCCACCGGAACATGACGAGGAGATGGAAGCTCCGATCGAGACCTCGGACGAATCCCCCTAAGCCGGCCGATCCCTTCGGCCGTTCTAATAGAGAAGAGGCGTGGCTTTGCTACGCCTCTCTTTTTTTGCGCTGTGGTACAATGCAACCGCTATGAGCGCCATTTACGTCATCGACGGCTACAACCTGCTGCACGCTATGGGCGTCTTGGGCGGCCGGGCCGGGCCACATGGATTGGAAAAAGCGCGGACGCGGTTGCTGAACCTGCTACATGGTGCGCTTGGCGAGGAAACGCATGCGGTGACGGTGGTTTTTGACGCCGCCAAAGCCTTGCCCGGAATCGCGGCTGAACAGGAATACCAGGGCATGCGTGTGGTGTTCGCGACGGGTAAGGAGGAAGCCGACGACGTGATCGAGCGCTTGATCCGGCAATCGTCGTCGCCGAAGGCGCTGCAGGTGGTGTCGGACGATCATCGCGTGCAGCAAGCGGCAAAGCGGCGCGGTAGTCAGGCTCGGGGCTGCGAGGAGTTTTTGGCCTGGCTCGACAAACATCGCCGCAAGCGACAAGTTGTTGCGGCGGAAGCGCCGGAGAAGAAGGACCAGCTTTCCGATAGTGAGATCAGGCGCTGGCTGGCGGAGTTTGACGGATTGGAAGCGGACCCGGCGCTGAAGCAGGCGTTTGAGTCTTACGAGTTTGAGAAGGGTGAAATGACGGATTAGGTTGCTGAGGCGTCTTTTCAGAAAGATGTCAAAGCGTCGGCTTTCATGATTTCCTGGTACGGTGCGCCCTTGCGCAATCAAGTGTCTGTGGATATGTCATCCCATTCCTGTCCCATGTAGCCTATGAGCCAATTCAAAGCGTAATGACGTTCCAAAACAATCCCGGGATCGAGCTTTCCAGGGGGTTGGCGATTATTTAGCCGAGCATCGGTAACTGCCCAATGATAGCGGTAGATTAGATCGGCAGCGTCAAGAATCTCATTCGCAGGTCGAAGCTTGGCCCTCTTCAGAAAGCCTTCAGGGCCGTGGTCCCGAAGAATTCTGACCGCTTGTGCCGGATCGCAGATCTTTTCCGGCCGTGCCAAATCGTCCACAAATCCGAGGGCCCAAAGCATGACCCAGCAACACTCGTATCGCCACACGAATTGGAGGCGGTCGTGTTCGCTTGGTTTCGGATTATCGAGGAATTTGCGTTCTTTTGGCGTGAAGGAATCGGCAATGGCAAATTGGACAACGAGTTTTTTTAGCGCCTCAGCGTCAAGTCCTTCCGCTCTTGAGGCAACGAAACAAAGAGCCGTGGCTCGCAATGCGACCTCCCGATTTGTGCGCCGTTTTGATGTGGCTTGCGTCTCGATTACGGGAAGGTGATCGATGAATGGAACGCCTTCCTTGCGTAGTACGGCTATCGACCGAGCCTTGCGTAGCTGAGCCTCATGATCCGTTGGCGATTCTCCTTTAACCGCGACTGGTGATGCCGGCACAGCGTCTTTGGCGGCCTCCCGGCAGCCCGAAATCAAGGGGATCAACGCAAACAGCAAAAAAGTTTTTGGCGGCTGGCGCACGGTTTAATGCCTCAAATTCCACTTTATTGTTTCTCCCGATACCCATTCAACACCTTCCGCAAATCCCCCTGCACCCGCTCCAAACTCGCATTCACTTCCCCCGTCGTCGGATGCCGTGACGATTCCAGTTGTGCCCCGCGCGAGAAATCGAAATCCGCCTGCTTCCGCTTGGTCGCCGTCCCCTGCATGTAACGCGACATGCCCAGGAAATAGCGGTAGCGGGCATCCTCGTCGTAAAACGCAATTGCCTTGGCGAACTCCGCTTCGGCGTCGGCGTATTTCTTGGCCCAGAAGAGATCGAGGCCCAGGCCGTAGTGTTTCTCGGACATGACCGGATTGGGCTGGGCCGTGCCGACGTCGGGTTGTTGAAAGGCCGGATGGCTGACGATAATGCGCTCCAGCTCCTCCGTGGACCAGTCGGGATGGGCCATTTTCAAGCCCTTGACGAAGTTCTTCAGCCCCTCGGTGGACTGGCCCATGCGAGCCTGGGCGGCGCCGAGCAGCATGTAGCCTTCACCTTGGGTTTTCTTGTCGGTGCTGCGGCTGATGAGATCCTGGGCGATCTTGATGCTCTCTTCCAGCTTTTTCAGGTCATCGCCGGTGGGCTGCACCAGGGGTGCGGCCACCGCAGTGGGCAGAACGTCATCGTCGTCCAAGGCGCACTCTTGCTCTTCTTCTTCGTTGGGCAGCGCTCCGCCGCCACGCAGCAGCACCTGGGCCAATGCCACGCGGTAGCGGTCCGCGGCGGGGCCTTCACTCATCAATTTGAGAGCTTGGCGGTAGTTTTGCTCGGCTTTGGCCCATTCGCCCTTGAGTTCGTCCAAACGGCCGGCGACATAAAATGCTTCAGCGTTGAGCTGCGGATGATCGGGCAGAACCTTGAGGGCCGCGATGATCTCCTCCAAAGCTTGTTTGTACTGGCCATCAGTAATGCATCGCTCCACGCGTGGCATGTAATACGCCGCGGGGTCTGCCAACTCTTGCACGTTTTTCGATGCCGCGACATGTAGCGGCGAACCCTCTTTGACACCTTGCGCTTCCTTGGCCGCGGCTTCCATGATCTTGCGGGCCTCGGCGAACTTGCCTTGATTGCGCTGAATCAAACCGGCGGCGTATAGTGCCTTGGCGCGAGACTCGGCGTTGGCCTTGGAATCCTTGGCGAGAACGCTGTCGACGACTCTTTGGAAGTTGTCCAGCTCCTTGGGATCGTTGAACTCGCGATTGGCCAGCACCATCACAATCAGGTCGAGCTTGCGTTCCGGCGGTTCGCTGCCAGTGGTGACATTCTTGGCCTTGGCCGCCGCCAGTTCCGCGGAAAGCTTGGTGGTGTCGAATGCCTTCTTGGCGATGTCAGTGGGCATCTTGGTAAAACCGCCAAAAGCGCCGAGCATGCTGCTAATGGAGCTCCCCAAAGGCGACTGGCTGGAAAGGCGGGCCTGCTCCGCTTCCTTCTTGGCAACATCGACCTCGATTTTCAAGGCGTCACGCTCCTTGGCCACCGCGGTAACATCCGAGGTTAGCGCTTCGAGTTTTTTGCTCAACGCGTCATTGCTCTTGTTCAAGGCGTCAACGCTTTTGACAGCCGTGTCACTCGCGATGACTGCCGCGTCGCGCTCTTTGGAAACGGTGTCCAGTTTCTTGTTCAGTTCGCCTGCCGCGGCGGCCAATTTCACCAGTTGTTTAACATCCTCGCCCTTAACGCCGGCCTCTTTCAAGGCGCCGTGGATCTCCGCCAGTTGTTTTTCGGCTGCGGCCTTCTCGGCGGCGATCATCGCGTCCAATTGTGCCTGAAGTTTATCCGGCTCCACCGGCAGTTTGGCGTCGTCCAGGGCCGTTTTGAGGGCGACATACTTGGCATCCGATTTTGCTTTTTCCTTTTTCAGTTTGTCAAAGTCCTCGGTGTTGGCTTTGACAATTGGCTGGCCGCTGGCGGTCTTTGGTTTCTCGGCCGTCGGCGATTCCGGCACGACGCCGAAATACCAGGCAGCCGCTCCGGCGCCGGCAAGCGCCAATGTTGCCAGTATGCCGCCAAACAGGAACGGCATGAACCCGCCTCCGCGACGGCCGCCACCTGCGCCAGCACCCACCAGTTCCTCATCATCCTTGGGCTTTTTCCGCTTGGGCGCCGGCGTCGGCTCCGCGACTTCCACAACCTCGGACACCTCATCTACCACGTCCACCTTGGAGGACTTCTTCTTGGGCGCCACTAGCACTTCGTCATCGTCGCCGCTGACCATCTCAGGCGTGGCGGCATCGATCAATGCGTCCTCGCTGATGACCTCCACAGCGTCCTCGTCGTCCGCTGTAGCTTCCTGGTGTTTCTTGCGGTCGCTGGCCGGCCGGCCGCCCCTGGCAATGTCGGACCCGCTCAGGGCTCTCTGCTCGCCCGAGCTGCCCAGATCCACGGCCGACGATTCTATGGCGGCCGTTTCTGGAATCTCACTGAGAATATCGTTGATGTCAATGTCCGACTCTGGCGCTGCCTTGGCGGCACTCGGCTTTTTGGAAGACTTGTCTTCACCGACATCGACGCCCGACTCCAGGGCTTCGATGATAATGTCTGATCCCTCACCCAGCCGCATCTTGGGATCTTTGCCCAGATCGACGGCCGACGCCGGTTCGGTGACTTCCAGAGATTCATCTTCGGTTGTGGGGACGTGGGGAATCGTCCGAAACATGTCGCTGGGCTCCTCGGCCTCAGCGACCTCTGCCACCTCCTCGACAACTTCCGTGGCCTCCTCGACTTCGACAACTTCTTCCACGAGCGGCGCGTCCAGGATGTTGCTGTCCGACGGCAGCACTTCCACTTCATCCAGCGGCTCATCGGCTCCCAGATCAACGTGCTCGGCCGGCTTATGCGTGAGCCTGGTCGCCGGCACTTGCGTTTCGCCAAGTGCGGCGGCGGCCAACTCGTCCAGATCGTCATCATCGAACGCCTTCGGCGCGGATTCATGTTTGCCGGCGGGCGCTTTGCCGCGGGCGTTGGCGGGGGTCGAGGTCTTTTGAGGGGGATGTTCCTCCTCCTCGACCATGATCGGTTCGTCCTCGATCACCTCGACGACTTCCTCGACCTCCTCAACATCCTCTACGGCCACGGCATCCTCCACGACGGGGATGTCGTCATCGTCGACTACCTCAACGACTTCCATCAATTCCTCGTCCGGGTCGGGCAAGGGTTTCTTGCCGGGGCCGGGAATCTCGAGGTTGAGGAACGGTTCAGTTTTGTCGTCGCCCTTACCTTTGGGGCCGTTGGGCTTTTGAGGATTCTTGTGTTTGTCCGCCATGATGTGCCACTCCAGGAGTCGATTCGGGGCCGAGCGGGTCCCATGAGACAGGTGCGCCGCGAAAACGCTATCAGCGTCCATTTTCTCGCAATAACCGCCAACAGGCAACGATTTTTCGCAAATTGCGTGGATTGTGTGGCTTGTGGAACCGCTACGATCGGTAGAATTGCATCAATTGCTAGGGTGCAAGCGGCGGGTGCATTCGTCAAAACTTCACGACTTGGCTGGACGAA
>DASRAT010000468.1:0-16176 GCA_035638015.1 Gemmataceae bacterium
GCATTTGCCCGTGGAGGTAGAGTCTTCGGCGGCCTCCCATCCATGCCGCTGGGCATCGCACATGATTCAGCCTTGGAAAGGAGCGGCGACCATGACCGATAAGCCCACCCGCCGAGACCTGCTGCAAACAAAGCCTCCTTCGGGCGGGCTCGCGGCGTATTTGCGATCAAGCGAACCGGATAACGACGGGACGGAGGCCTCGTGCAAAGCCTTCGGCTATCTGCGTGGCATCAAGGACCGAGCCACGTCGGTAGAATTCCGTTTCCGCAACGGCAACAGCACGTGGTTTTCCTACGCTTGGATGGGCACGTGGCAGCTTAACCCTTCCGAGGGCTTACTGCTAAAGTTCTCTGGGGACCTGGTGTACCTCGTGCTGATCCGGGGCAGCAATCTCGACAAGCCGCTCAATGAGGGCGCCATCAATCTCACCCACGCCGGCCTGCAAAGGCAGCGCGTGCTGTGGATTCGTGAAATGACCACTGAGGAAATCTGGCAAGTGCGCGAGACAGGCCCTACCATCGACAGCATTGAGGTAGCGGAGTTTCAATCGCATGAAGATCTGCTTGAGTGGCTCAGCAAAAACGTTCCGAGTTTTCTCCACAGCCATACCTCGTCAACCCGCGATCCCTCCCAATAATGACTCCGCAGGCAGTGCCGCGGGCGACCCAATAAATGGCTTTACGGATTCAAACGTCGATCATAAGACGATCTTTGCTATGGATGCAAGCAGGCTTGGACAGCGCAGGACCTTGCAGACTAACTGGTTCAAGATGAACTATCCTGCCGTAGAATTGGTTGGGACAATGCGATGAGCGCGGCCGACAGCCACTTTCTGGTCGATTCATACGAAATTGATGTAAAAATATGGACAATTCCTCGCCAAGCGCTAGAGGTGCAGCACGGCCGTGTCAATCGCGTCGTTGAGACGGACAACCGGGCCAAGATAACGCGCAGAGTCGTGTTTAGTGAAAGCAACACGTCGCTGCGGCCATTCACGTTGCGCTATGCCACGCAAAACCTTGGCTTCCTATTTCCGCCGGTGTTGAATGCGGACAATGTCGCACCAGCCGCCGAGCTGAACAGATATGACGCCTATGGCACTGAATACCGATTTGACTTTATTCCCCGGCCAGGTCGAGCGTTCAGCATGGAATTTGAAGTCCTGAATGGATTTGACAGCGGCCATCACATGGTCAGCTTCCGGGCGCACCCCGACACGACGTATGATCGAATCGTCTGCACGCTCGACCTAAGCGAGTGTGGTTACAAACAGGGCGTAGGGGCTGTGCAGCCAATGGCCTTTCTTCACCGATTCGATTACAAGCATGGCGAGCTTTGGAAATATCGAGCGATGGCCGAGCTTGTCACGCCCGCCAAAGCGCGGCTTGGGGCGTCACGTTGGCAATGGCAACTGAGTCAAATCAATCGCGGCATTCTTGACGTTGTTTGGGAATGCGACCCATTTAGCAACCCGGCACCGGGTGCAAGCCAATTTGGATTGCAGGCCAGTCGCGATGGCAAGGGCCAGGAATCAGTTGTCCAAGGCATTGCCGCAATGGGAATTGAAGTTTACCGCCTTCGAAATCAGCTGAAGGTCTTCCACGAAATCGGGAATATCCTGAATCAGCTGGGAAAAGACACGTGCCATTCATTTTCCGACTTGGCGGTACTTCTGTTTGAAAAAGCTAGAAAGGAAAAAGACGACTTTGATCGGGGCGCATCATCGCTCCGCAACTATTTCAGAGAATTGGCGACGTTTTTCAGCACCTATTTCGCGGAGTTCCATGCGGACGAATACAAGCGTTTTGTGGCCAAGGGAATTCCTTTCATGAAGCGTGTTGGCGGCGCCAAGCCTCGGTTCACCGAATTCAGTTGGCGAGCCTGGGAGGAAACCGGTCGGTATTTCGCCGATCTGAAAAATGCCGCCGCTACGGCGAAATAAAGTCTCGTGCACGTCTAGCGTAGGATTGAATCTCCTTTGAACCTCGCCAAAAAGTTTGGCGAGGTTTCGTTCCTTGTTTTTTGGACGGTTCATGACAAGACTTAGTAAGAGGTTTACAACGGTTCTTGGCCGTGCTATGAGGCAGCAATGCCATAGCGCATGGATCGGAACATGAAGAACAGCCGTGATTTAGATTATGGCCGGTTGGCCTTTCCTTCGGACAAGGTGACCCTTGGGGAAGTAAGACAACGCTTCCCAACGATGAATGCTGTCGATTTCATTGAATCAAGCCGGGACGGGAGTTTTCGCAGCCGCATGGTTGACGCGATTGAGGGAAGCTATGCAGGAATCATGCAAGCCGAGCGAGAAATCGCACGGGGGGCATTTGATGAAGCCCTTCTGGGAAAACCCTCGGCGCTGAAGAACACCCCAAGCGAATGGAAAGAGGCAAGACAGGATCTGGCCAGCGATTATGTTCATTTCGGAATCGCAGCAGGTCCGCAAGAAGCAGCCCAATTGATCCGTCGCATTGAGGCTGCGGCAAAGAGCCAGGCCAAAAAACGCCGAAGCCATCAGAAGTAACATCCAATTTCAATGGTGTTTTGTATTCTGGCGATCGACAACAACGCCGCCGAACGAGCCTTGCGAGGGGTGGCGGTGGGTCGTAAGCATTGGCTGTTCGCCGGCAGCCAAACCGGCGGCGGTATTGTTTACCATGACGACCAGCGCAATGCGCTGTGGCGTCGAGCCATGGTCCTGGCTGCGGGCGGTCATCGAACGGCTGTCGGACGGTCCCCCATCGGCCGCAGCTTTGGAAGGGCTCTTGCCGGACCGCTGGAAAGCCGCGCTGGCCTCCTCGCATCCCAAATGATCAAATGATCGGACTGGTTATCTGCTTGCCAACATCGTCTTAAATCCCCGCAAATCTCCGCCACCCGCTACTGCCTAACTGCCGCAAGGCATAGGCAATGGCTGGAGCGCGAGCAAGCACTGGTGCTGCCGAAGAGCCTGATCGGCAAAGCCATTGCCTATGCCTTGCGGCAACAACGTGGCCGAGCGGAAGCTGCGGCACATTGCCATTTGCCGCAAGAACTGGCTGTTTGGCGGCAGCGCCCGTGGCGTTGAGAAGGCGGCGACACGTCGTTGGAAGTAATGTGTGCCTGGAATGGAGTGGGTTGGCCAGTAATACGCCAGCCTTACGTCAGGTGGAATTGTTGGCGGCCTTCGCTGGCGGCCGCCACCGATCCGGCAACCAGTCGCGCAGCGATTCGGCACTCGGCTCGGGGTCATGCGCCAACCGCTCCAGCACGTCACGCAGATACACAAACACATCCGCGCCGTGCCGGTGACAACTCGACGACGCCACGCTGAAAATGTTGTTCATGCCAAAACCTCCGTCCAGGATAGGCTAACCCGAACGGTGCGGTTTTCCAAATTCGACTGAAGCAAAACCCGGACGACACGGGCGATTGTCTCTTTCAAGCCTCCTCGGGAAAATAGTGCGGGTTTAATGCGTCGACCTCGTGGGCCCAAAGGGAACTCGTTATGCGCCCCTCTGCGTCATAAGTGGTCACGGAGACGGAGCCCAAGTTGGCAGGTCGACATTCAATTCCCTCCTCTCGCATTGCTTGTTCCAACGCCACTCCGGCGCGGTACTTTCTAAGTGCTGTTTCGACTCGCTGCGCCAACTTGCGAAGCGACAGATAGTATTGCCGTCGTTTTTCCGCGTCTTCGGCTTTGGCGGAAAATTCGGATGCTGGCGTAAGCTGAGATTCAAGGTCTCTCCGGCGCGCTTCGCCATCATTGGGCTCCAGTGGTTCCATCTCATGCTCCTTCCAACTAGGTTGCACCTGATTTATCTTTTTGGATGTTGTAATGTCCCCAACCAAATTGTCATCGCCTGCGTTACCAAATTCCGCTGTACGAATTCCGCCCGGTTTCCGCCGCGATCCCCGCGTGTCCTTTCCCCGGCAGCGCCTGGCGGGGCGAGCATGGGGCTTGCTTAGTGTGCACTTTCGTCCGGGGTAGCTGGCGTAGCGTAGCGATAGACTTGGCCATCGCCGGGTTCGAAGCCAATCGGGTCCAGGCTGAGCCAGCGACCGGTCGCGGGATAGCACCAGCGCCCGCGTTATCGCTCTCTCGTCGGCTGTTTGACGGCAGCGCCGCTGTAATCGCCATCGCGTCGATGCCTTTGCATATCTTCGAGACCTGCTGAATCGCTTCGCTCACGTCCCCTCTCCAGCGCCGGAGCAACTCCGCGCCTGGCTTCCAGACCGCTGGCAACCCCTGGCACCATCCTTCCGGCAACAGTCTCTTCGCCAAATGAATTGACTAGCAAAGTGTCGATTTGGGGAACCTCGCTCAATTCCTTGGCGAACTTTTCTTTGACACCCTCACCGGTGTACGATTCCGTCGAACCACCGCCCATTCCGGGTTCAGTCGCCCTGCCTTGAGAGCTTTTGTAGCTCTTGAACAGCCTAGCCGCTTGTTGGATCGATCAGGTCCATCAGGTCGTTGCTTAGGCGTTTTGAAGCACCTGCCACAATTCCCCCTCGGGTCTTACTGGCAGCGTTCTTCGATTTCGTGGCGCAAAAACTGGGAGGTGAATTTGGCCATGAGCATGGGGAAAAAGGCAATTGTTCCGGCGGCGAAACTTGGTTTAAGCCTAAATCTTTTGGAAATTGGCTGTCCGCAGCAAACCGCTACGGGCGCGATTCCTCGACCGAGACGCTTGCCAATCGCTCCGGAGCCTGTGGCGAGTTTGGAGTGTCTGCTGAGCCGACTTCATCCCATACACGCTTTGCTGACAAGCCGTCGCTTTAGCGATGCTGTCGCATCACAAGCCGTCGATGAAGTGCTTGAGGTAGGCCGGAAGGCGCTGGCGTCCGGAAAAGCCGCCCAAATGACGGAAGTGCACCGAGCCGGCTGGATTTGGAAGGTGGCGATAACCGCAGCGTGCCGCGCCGCTCGCAAAGAACCGGCTTTTGTTGCGCTGACCCGCGAGCCAGCCGTGCAGTGCTTTGACTGCGATGACGCTCCTCAAGTGGAGCTCAATGCCATGCTGCTGGGGGAATTGGACAAACTCTGCCCCGAGGACAAACAAGCAGTCGTCCTGCGTTGTTTGGAAAATCTCTCACTTCGCTCCGCAGGGCGCGCGGCGAATTGCCCACCTTCTACCATCGCCTACCGTTATGACCGAGCAATCGCCCGCTTGCGTGCGGCTTTGACGAGCGATCCGGCTCAGAATGCATGAATTTCAAACTTGATTTGGGCGCTAGCGCCTCTCAGTGGTAGACGACGCATCGTTTCGCCCATCCTAGTGAAAGTAACCTGCGGCCAGCTTTACTGTGGTCTCGTACCCATGAGCCTCGCCATGCACCCAAAAGATCAAGAAGCGCTGGTGGTTCTTGCCGGTGTCATCCTGGTGATCGTCGCACTCATGCGCCGCCGCTGGCGGCCATCAACGAGTGCGTTCGGCACTGCCCGCTGGGCATCGGAGAAGGTGATGAGGGCCGCCGGAATGTTTGGGCAGCGCGGCTTGATCTTGGGCCGCACCTTGCGCGGCCAGCTAATCCGGTTGCCCAACTATTGCCACGTGTTGCTGGTGGGCGCGACCGGAAGCGGGAAGGGGGTGTCGATCATCATACCCAACCTCCTCGATTATTTCCGGGGTTCGGTAGTGTGCTTCGATACCAAAGGCGATTTGTACAGGACCTGCCGCAATCGCCGTTCGTCGCGGGGGAAGCGAGTCATCCGGCTGGCGCCCTTCGGCAACACCAAGGACAGCTTCAACCCGCTGGATACCATCCGCAAGGACAGTCCCAAACTGGTCGATGAAGCGCGTGCGATGTCCGAAGCGCTGGTCGTGCGATTGGGTACGGAACATGATCCGCACTGGAATGATAAAGCCGTTCAGGTCATTACCGCCATTTTGGTTCTGGTCCTGATGCGGTTTGAGGGTGAGGATCGAAGTCTGAATTCGGTGCAAGAGATTGCCAGCGACCCCAAGATGCTATTCGCCGCCGCCGACAAGTTAAGGGAGATGGGCGGCATCCCCGCACGGTTGGGAAATCAACTCAAGGCGCTTTTTGAATAGGAGTCAGTTGAAATGCTCAGCAAAGAAGGGGCCGGAGTGATGAGCACGGTGGCTAGACACCTGGCGTTTTTGGACAGCGAATTGGTGGCCAAATCGGTGGCGCGGACCTCGTTTAACGTTGCAGCCTTGCTCAAGCCCGGAACGTCGCTCTTTTTTCAAATCGAACCCGACCAACTGGAGGGGAGTAAGGGCTTACTCAGGTGTTGGGTTTCAACATTTGTGAGGATGATTGGCGCTGCTGGAGATGAAAGGTCGGGCGAGGTGCTGTTTCTGATTGATGAAGCCTCCGCCCTCGGTTCGCTTTCGTCGCTGGAAGAAGCACTCGTCCGCGGCCGCTCCGCCGGCGTCCGGCTGCTCCTGGCCTATCAGAGCGATTCCCAAGTGCAGGCCGCCTTCAAAGACAAGCCGACGTTGCTGTACGACAACTGCAATACCCACATTTACCTGGGCGCAAGCAGTATCGAAAGTGCCGACCGGATTTCCAAGAGCCTCGGCGATTGGACGCAGGTCCTCGAAGGCTACGGCACGAACGAATCGAGTTCGCGGAGCGAGGGCGGTTACCCACCTAGCGTGAGCCACCAACAGGGTCAGGGCAGCTCCTTCAATTATTCGGTTACCGGCAGAGCGTTGCTTCGTCCCGACGAAATTCTCCGTTTAAGGGACGATTGCCTTATCTGCCTGCAGCGCGGAATGGCCCCGATTTTAGCGCGGCGCATCAAATGGTACAAAGATCCGGCTTTCAGGCCGGTCGCAGCCTTGCGGCTCGCGGCAGCGGTGGGGTGGGGGTTGTTGGTGGCTGCCGTGGCCCTCGTCGTGTGGGCCGCCAAACGGCAACCAATGTGATGTTCGTCGTGTGATTGCAAGTAACAAGGAGAATTCCATGAGCGATCGGAAAATCGGATCAGGTCACATGGCCGCAATGGGGCGCCTCGGTTTGAGGGAGTTGCGGAACGCGGCCAATCCGTCGCGAGAGAGCGTGGCTGATTCAGAATTGGGTTTGTACGGTTCGCTGACCCAGGGCGAGATCGCAGAAGCGCGCGGCGGTCCCGGCCACGGCCCTGAGCAGGAATCCTCGGGCAAAACGCTGTCGTTGGATGACCTCCGCGATGAGGCGGCAAAGCGCGGCCGCGATGACCGTGGCAAGGATGACCGCGACCGGGGCGATGACCGCGGCCAGGAGCGCGGCGGCTTGGAGAGGTAACACACACATCTGTTATGGAGGAGGATTTCCATGATCCGCTGGATTACCTTTGGCAACGTCTTGTGCTTGCTTACGGTCACCTTGCCGGCAGACCTGCCGGCTCAATTCAATCCCTACGGCAAAGGGCTGACCGTTTATGGACCGGATGCCGACCCGCGTGTGCGCCGCGCCTATCGCGAGAAGGCGGTGGCCTTCGTCGGCCCCAGCGGGCGCAACTTCGTGGAAGCGTACGGCGATGAGGCGGTCGCGGCCATCTTCGCCTGCACCCGGCCGGTGGCGGTGAAGTTGGCCGAGTTTCACAATTGCGGCGAGATGGGTAAGCTTCCCCGGCCGGTCGGCTTGCTTCTCGTCATCGCCCAGCCGCGCCACGGCGACGACGTGGCCCTGTGGGCCATTCACCATGCCGGCGAACTGGCCGATCCGGACAGCTTCGATGCGTATATGCTGACGCCCCTCGATTACGCACTGGGACTGAAAGCGCTCGAACAGGGAGCCGCCGAGTCGCGGGCACGCCGCCTGCATCTGGCTGCGGCAACACCGATACCGCTGACCAATGACCAAAAGCTGGCCATCCTCGGTGGCGTGGGCGTGGTTCTCATCGTGATCGTTTGGCTGTGGCGGCGCAAGCAAGCCTCGATGGGCTAGTCGAGCGGAACCGGCCTGGCTGGAGGTGAAGTATGACCAGTGATTTATTGATCCACGATGTCGCCAGAAGGACGGCCAAGGGAATTGTTGATGTCTTTGCCGGGTGCCTGCGTGAAGACGAGCTGCCTGATGCCTTCGCCGAAGTCTACTCGCTCGTCAAGGCGAGTCTGGAGCGTTACCAGATTCTGGACAACCGGATGGAACGTCGGATGCGGCCGGGGGTCAACTAACCCTGCCTCGCCACAAGTCAAGAAATCATGGTGTTGCTACTTGATGCTCAATTATTAAGGAGATGGTTTGATGACTGCGACACTGACCAGCAAGCCGCTGGACTTCTTCAAGCCCGATCCGGGCAACCCACGAAAATCCTTCGTTACCGAAGGACTGCGCGAACTACATGATTCGCTAGGCAAGAAGCAGCTGGTTCCCCTACTGGCCAAGCCGGACGGCACCATCCTTGACGGCTGGCGCCGCTGGTGCGCGGCCATGCTGGACGGCAAGCCGGAACGCCTCGATGTCATCATTACCGACGAGCCGCTGACGCCGGCACAGGTCAAGGAAATCCAGCTGGTAACCGCCCTGCACCGCGCCGACCTCAAGCCCTACGAACAGTTCGTGGGCTGCCGGGATTGGCTGTCATTGAATACCGGCGCTACGGCCAAGGATTTGGCCGCCAGGATTGACCGCGACCCGTCCATGGTTGGCCGTATCCTCTCGCTGGCGAAATGCACTCCGCCAGTCCAGCAAGCAGCCAGCGACGGCAAGCTCGGGCCTTCGGAATGGTACGCCATCTCAAAGGTGCCGGAAGCCGAACAGGAAGCCATGCTGGCGGCGAAGCTTGCCGGCGAAAACCGCGACCAGCTCGAACGGCGCGGCCGCCAACTTCGCAATGGCGAGGTTTCCGGGATCAAGGTCAACCGGCTCAAGATTCCGCTCGGGCGAGGCCGGTCGGTGACGATCGCCGGCTGCAACCTGACCTTGGACGATGCCATCGCGATGTTGCAGGACACGCTGAAATGCGCCCGCAAGGCCCAGGGTGAGAAGCTGGACGGCAAAACTTGGGTGCAGGTCATGAAACAAAAGGCGAAACTCGACGTTTGACGCTGCCGTATCTCGCCTGCCGCTTCGAGACGGTGGTGCACTGAAGATAAAAGCCGGAACGCAAAAGTCACTTTTACCAAAGGAGGTTTGCCATGAACCAGGTTCAACCAATGGTGCGGTTTATCTGTCCGGGGTGCGAAAAACGCTTGAAAAGTCAGGCAGGGATGGCAGGGCGGACGTGCCGCTGCCCGTGCTGTGCATCCCGGATGGAAATCCCCAGCCCGTCGCGCGCATTGGCGGTGATTCCGGTCGTTTATCCTGCGCCGGAATCCTATCCGATGGTGTTGCCGGCGCCAAAGAAGCAGGCGACGGTGCCGTTTAAGATGGCGCTGCCCAAGAGCCTGGGCGGCGTGGAGACGACCGTGTCGCAAGGGACAGCCAACACGATGGCCAAGGTCACGACCGGCGGCTTCCTGGTCGTGCTCGGCGTCGTCGTGGCGGCCATGTTCGGCATTCGCCGTCCAGGGGCGTGATAGGATGCCGAGCAGGGAGGAGCACCGGGCTCCTCCCTTTTCGATGCCTGCGGCATCGCGAAAATCAGGACACATGCGATTTGCCATCGGGAGATCAGCCATGATATTGACATTGGTCTTGTTGACCTTTG
The DNA here is from genome assembly GCA_035638015.1 of Gemmataceae bacterium. Taxonomy (GTDB): domain Bacteria; phylum Planctomycetota; class Planctomycetia; order Gemmatales; family Gemmataceae; genus DASRAT01. The sequence goes on from DASRAT010000468.1 coordinate 9,590, forward strand.
TTGTGACGTGCGGGCTTTGGTTAGCTCTATTGGCCATTGCATTCCGCAGGGTGGCCAGCCATTTGCAAGGCCGTCCAGCTGCCGTGGAGGCGGTGACAGAGCATGTGTTGCTCCCGCTGCTGGGCCGCAAGCGTGACGAGGCGGAAAAGAAAAAGCCTGTGCCGCGGGATGCGCGGCTGTGCTGAGGGAGGCTCACCAATACCACCCGCTGGTAGCGGCCGGCGGCTGGAAACCGACGTTCGGCAACTGTGCGATCGGAATTGAACAACGAGGGCGGGGAAGAGCCATAGGCCGGTTCTGGAGTTTACAATGGACAAAAAAGACCGAGTTTCTGGATTCAAGGCGTTGCTGGAGTCGCACAAGACAAGCTCCTCCTACCTGATCGATCCCGATGGGGAATTCCTGCTGTGGCGGGATTTATCAACCGAGGGCAAGCTGGACAGCATCGTCAGAGACGCCGCATATTACGACGTGCCTTTCGAGCCATTCGTGGAAGCGGTGCGGGAATCCATTGATAGTGTCGCCATCGAAGACGCGGCCTTGCGGCTGGCGATGCGCAGAGGGCGGGAATTGCATGAATTGGAGAGCCTGTTTCCCGACGACGGGCTGACAGAACCTTCCCCGCCCCTTGTGGAACGGGTCAAGGAATTGCTCAATGCGGAATCTGCCGAGCATGAAACTGAAGAGATGTTGAACTGCCACAAGCTGGCGGCCTTGTTCAAAGAAATGCGAGAGGATGAAGCGGCCGCGAAACAGGAAGACGGGCCTTGGTACGGGAGTAAAGCCCTCCAGAACCTTCACGAAGCAGCGACGAAAGCACCCACGGCTGAGCAGGGCAAACACAAGGACATCGAGAGATGAGGAAAAACCATGACCGTTGAAGAAAGGCTTGAAAAAATCGAGGCGATGCTGATTGTTCTAGTGGATCGCCAGACGCTCAAAGAATTCTACGAGATCGAGGAATTCGCCCAGCTCGTTGGCAAATCCTGCTTCACATGCCGGGAATGGTGCCGACTTGGCCGCATCCGCGCTGACAAGAAGCTATCAGGGCGTGGTGCCTATACCCGCTGGGTAGTGCCCCACGCCGAGCTGTTGCGTTATCAGAAGGAAGGGTTGTTACCATTGACAAGCCGCAATCCGTTGTTTGCCGGATGAATAAAAGCTTTGGTGGTTGCTTCTTGAATTTCGCGACCTTTTTGCCCGCACTGGTGGGTGGTGTAGACTTCACCCAGTGTTATCCAATAACCGTCCGAATTGCGGCTTGCTGCTGGTTAGGGATCAAACGCCGGTAGCGCCTTGGCGATTGTGTCAAAATCGCGGCTTCTTTTGCCAGGCCCTTGCTGCCCGCACGTTAACTCCGGTCAGTCACTTCATGGGCGAAGAACTTCACCATAGCGAAGAAGTCGGCGTCCGCTATCTCCGCCTCCGTGTCGCTGAGTAATTTCGTCGCGTTGACTCCGTGCCGCGCTCCTCGGCCTACGAATCCCATGCAGTTCGTGGGCATCCAGTCCCGCTCAAGTCCGTAAAGGCCTTGCGTCGGCTTAGCCCAGGCGCTCGTTGGCAACGGCTGGTCTGTCGAGTCTGTGTCCAGCAAGGCATCTGGTTGGCCAAACTCGCTGAAACTGGACACTAGCCCCGGATCCTCCAGGTTGCCGAATACCTGATCTACCAGATTGAGCGCTCTCGCACGGCTGGTGCTCAAGACTTCCGCGGGCATGTGAGCTATTTCGGCCGCCGTACTCAATGCTGCCGCGGTTACGATGGTGGCCTGCGGCACATTCACCGTTTCCATCACCAAGGACGGCACCGTCACGCGTCCGTCCACACCCGCATCCAGACCGTCGTCCGTCACCGCCGGATGAAGGATATAGGGCCCGGCCGCGTCCGACGCCGTCGTCACATACTGCCGCTGGCCCGTCGGGTTCACCGACCGCACCAGGTTGATGCCGCTGGCCCCCGCAGGTGCGTCGGCCAACACATGCAGCGTCAATGTCACCAGGCTGCCGCCGCCAGCGCTCACGATCGGCGTCGGGCTGAACAGGTCGATGCCAATCTCACCCGTCTGGGCGTTGACCACCGTCTGCAGCTTCCAGCCACTGCCCGACAGCGGCAACGTGCCCAAATGCACGTCCTGGGCCGACACCGTGAACACCTTCGGATCGTAACGCAAGGCCAGGATCGCTTCCATCAACCCCAGGCTGCCTTCCGGACGAGCCGTGTCCAGATACAACGGCACCACCACCGATGTCCCCGGCGCCGCCGTCAAGTTCGTCGGCAGGCTCAAGGTCGGATCGGGACCCGTCGGGCTGATCGTCAAGCCCGTCGGAATCGGCGGCAGACGCGTCTGCTGCGAACCCGACGTCGACTGGTTGATCAAGGTCACGTCGCCCGAATCCACCGCCGCGTTGCCGCTGACGTCGCCCACGATCACCGGATCGGCCAAACGATACGCCGCCAGGCCGCCAAACACACCGGCGACAATGTTGTTGTCCAACGTGCCGCTGACACGCGAGATCAGCGAGCCGTCGCCCGAACTCACGCTGCCGTCGCCCGAGGCGTCGCCCAAGTAAGCGATCACGTGCACGCCGTCGCTGTTGGCCCCCTTGCCCACCCCCACCGCCGCACCAGCGATCTGGCCGCTCACGTTGCTGCTGGCCAGCAAGATCGCCGGCTGGTCCGTCAACGCCAGCGTGCCCTGGAAGTACACAGTGTACACCGTGGCGCTGGCGCTGACCAGCATGTTGCCCACGCCGATCGTCGGCAAGGCCTCCAGCGCCGTTTTAATGTTGCTCTGCAACGTCGCCTGGTCCGTCGTGTAGGTCAGCGTGCCCGTGGTCGCGCCCTTGAACGACAGCGAAAACGTGCCGCTGGTCACCGCCACGAAGGCGATCGAGTTGACCACCCCAGGATTCAAACCGTTGATCACCGTGTTGCTCAGATGCAATAGCTCCTTGCCCTTGTAGCTCGACGCCGTGCTGTTGGGCACCTGGGCCACGATCTGACCCAACGTCACCGTCGCTCCCGACACCGGCACGCTGCTGTGGTAGCTGAAGTTGGCCACACCGCCCGACGGCGTGCCCACCACCGTGAACGTCGAGGTCGGCGAGGCGTTGAAGGTGTTGCCCGTCAACGGAATCGTCAAATAGGCCGGGTTGTAGGTCAACGTGAAGGTCACGTCGGTCAGGCCCGCCACGTTGGACAGCGAAATCGGGATGCCCAGGTTGATCCCCGCCACCGTCGTCGTCACATTCGCCGCCGGACTGGCCCCACTCAGGCCGGCCGTGTTGACCACCATGTTGGGCTGCACCGCTCCGCCCAGGTCGCTCTGGAAGGTCACGGTCACGTTCGCGCCCACCGGCGTCGTGATCGTGTTGCCGATGTTGGTGGCCACGCCGCTGATCGGCGACGACAAGGCGCTTAAGGCCGACTGAATGTTGCTGGCCAAGGTCGACGCCACCGCACTGTAAGAAATCGGCCCGGTGGTGGCGCTGTAGCTGCCGTTGTTGAAACCCGTCAAGGCCAGCGTGAAGGTGCCGCCGCTGGTGCCCGTGAAGCTCAAGGCCTGCACCGCCGTGCCGTTGTTGTTGGGGATGCGGACGTTGCGGCTCGAGTCGGGGCCGCGGGCAAAGTCCGGAATGTTCAGGATCACGCCCGGCGTCGACACCACCGTCAGCGTCGTCAGGTAATTGTCCCCCGGCACGCCGTCATTGTTGCCGTCCAGGAAGCCCAGCGTCGAGCCGCTGGTGTCCTTGAAACCGTCGCTAGCGCTGCGGAAGGTCAGCGAATAACTGCCCGCCGACAGCACGCCCGCCGTGCCGGTGCCGCTCTTGACGAAGGTCATCGAGGTGTTGGACGGATCGATCAGCAAGGTGCCCTTGATCGGCGTGGCCTGCGTGGCCACCGTCGCCGACACCGCCGGACTAGAGCCGGTCAAACTGCTGGTGGCCACAAAGGCCGGCTGAATGGCCAGGCCCAGGGCGCCCTGGAAGGCGACATTGGCACTGGCCAGCGACGTGGCGCTGACCACCGAATTGCCGACCCCGACGGTCGGCAGGGCATTGAGGGCCGATTGAATATTGGCCACCAGCGAGGCCACGATGCTGCTGTAAGTGATCGGACCGGTGGTGGCGCCCTTGAAGGTCAGGGTAAACGAACCCCCGGTGATGGTGCCGCCGAAGGTGATGGTTTCCACCACGTTGCCACTGACCAGATTGACGTCGCTGGCGCCATAGGTGTTGAAGGCGTCGTACAGATTCAACACCGACGGATCGAAAGCCTTGTTGAAGGTGGCGACAAAACCGGTGGCGGTGGGGGTCAGGCTGTTGACGATCAAGCCGCGCGAGGCGATAGCGTTGCTCGAGCCGGTGATGTAGTTGGCAGCATCGGTGGCGACGATTTTCTGGGCGCCCGGCGCATTCAACGTCGCACTGAAAGTGCCGACGCCGCTGGTCAACGTGCTGTTGGGAGGCAAGGCGGCGGTCGTGTCGGTGCTGGAAAATTGGGCAGTGCCGGCGTAGTTGGGGACAGTGTTGTTGAATGAATCTTGGGCGGTGAATGTAAGGCTAAAGGTGTTGCCGGTGATGGTGGTGTTGGGAGCGGTGACGAGGAAGTGGTCCACGGCGGCCGGCGTGACGGACATGGTGATACTAATGCCGGTGATGGTGGTGTTGGCGGAATCGGTGGCGGTGATGGTTTGGTTGCCGGCCGTCTTCAGAATCACGGCAAAGTAGCCCACACCATTGGTCAAGGTGGTGCCACTTTGCAAATACGCTTTGGGATCGGTGCTAGTGAGCTGGATGGTGCCGCTGTAACCGACCGCCGTGTTGTTAAACTGATCCAGGGCCGTCACCACGACGAGCAAACCATTGCCGGCCGTCGTGTTGGTCGGAGCGCTGACAGCGAAGTGAGTTACGGCGTTGCTAATGGTAATGTTGCCACTAATGCCGGTGATTGTGCTAGTGGCGGTGTCGGTAACTGCAACCACGCGGACACCGGCGGTTTTCAACGTGGCGCTAAATGTTCCTGTGCCACTCGTCAAAGTTGTATCCGCCGGAAGCGTTGCTGCAAAGTCGCTGCTGGCGAAATGAACGGTACCGTTATAGCCCGTAGCCGTATTGAAATAGCGGTCTTGCGCGCTGATAGTGAAAGTGAAGGCTGTTCCGGCCGCGGCAACCTGGGGACCGTTGATGGCGAAGCGAAAGGCAGCCGCAGCGCTGACGCCAATTGGACTGCTGGTTCCCGTGATTGCAATGTTAGTGTCGGCGGCGGTCACCGTTTGATTGCCTGCTGTCTGCAAAAACGCGGCGAATTGGCCGATACCATTGGTAAGCGTCGCATCGGCCGATAGTACCGCCTGGCCGTCGCTGCTCGTGAAATGGACGGTGCCGGCATAGCCGGTTGCGGTGGCGTTATGCTGGTCGAGCGCCGTGACGGTGAAGTTCATGCCGGTGCCCGCGGTGACGCTGCTCGGAGCGGTGACGGTCAGACTGACCATGGCGACTTTTAACTGCCACCCCGCTTTTACTTCGCGGATACGCTTGTTGGAGCTGTCCGCGACAAAAAGATTCGCCTGCGAATCTACCGCCACGCCAAAGGCGTCACTGATCTGGGCTGCGCTAGCAGCACCATCATCCCCGCTAAATCCCGACGTACCACTTCCCGCAGCGGTCGTGATGATGCCGGTCGAGAGATCTACTTCGCGGATGCGGCGATTGCCATAATCTGCAATTAACAGGTGACCGCTCCCATCTACTGCTACGTCCCAGGAATAGCTAAGTGACGCCAACGTGGCAGGGCCGGCGTCACCACTGTTGCCCTGAATTCCATTGCCCGCGACGGTGGAAATGACACCTGTAGAAAGATTGACCTGTCGAATCCGGAAATTCAAGTAGTCGGCAAAATAGAGGTTTCCCCTGAGATCAACCGTGATACCTGTAGGCGTACTAAGTGATGCCGCGGTTGCTTGTCCGCCGTCACCCGAAAAACTTCCTGTTCCGTTGCCAGCCACGGTTGCGATGATGCCCGTCGACAAGTCCACGCGGCGGATTCGGTGGTTGGAATAGTCCGAAATATACAGGTGGCCTGTTGCATCCAATGCGATTGCCACGGGATAGTTGAGTGATGCCCCGGTAGCTGGGCCGTTGTCACCACCGAACCCCGCGGTACCGTTGCCTGCGATGGTTGTGATTTCGCCAGTCGAATGATCCACTTTACGAACACGAGCGTTTGCGGCGTCAGCGATGAATACGTTGCCGCTGCTGTCCACCGCGACTCCATAGGGGTTATTAAGCGCCGCTGCGGTCGCCGAACCACCATCACCCGCGAATCCCGATGTCCCGTTGCCTGCGACAGCGCTGATCACGCCTGTGGCAACGCTAACCTTGCGGACTCGATTTGCATCCCGATCAACGAGGAACAGGTTGCCATTGGCGTCGGTGGCAACGCCGACGGGATAGCTCATTGTCGTGGCTGTGGCCAGACCGTTGTCGCCCAACCCGCCGGCGATGGTGCCGATTGTGCCCGTGGCGAGATCGACTTTGCGGATGCGGTTGTTGTAATAGTCGGAGATAAAGAGGTTGCCTGTGGCA
>DASRAT010000469.1:0-10009 GCA_035638015.1 Gemmataceae bacterium
CAGCATCAGCCGTGGCGAAGACCTGGCCCGCACGGCCACGAACAGGCCCCACGCTAACAGCACGGTCCCGACGATAAGGAAGATGGCCACGGCAGCACCAACGCCATAGCGCAGCCAGGTCATGGGAAGTTGCTCAAATTCGGCCAAGGCCCCCGCCGCGGCGCGAGCGCGTTCCGCACCGCTGTCGCGCTCGGTCAACAGCGTTTCACGCTGTTGATTGGCCTGCTGGGCGATTTCTTCCTGTTGCTTGTTGACCGTGGCAGCAAACTTGGCCAGCGCCGCTTCGCTCGAGTTGCCCGCGGTGAACAGCGCCAGCTGGCCGACATCGGCCGGGCCGCGGCTGGCTGTCAATGTCACCGGACTGTCGGCTTGCTTGCTTACAAATCGCCGCCAGCCCTGGGTGCCAAGAAATAAATCGAGTGCCTTGGCGGCATTGGGTGCATCGGTCAGCAGAAAATCGGCGTCTTCCAGATCTTCCGGGTCATGCAGCTCGCCGCCCAGCAGGAAGAAGGCGGGCACACCCGGCTCAGGCGTGCTGGCGTTTTTCAACGCGGTTTGATCGATCACCAACGCATTAGTCCAGGTGGCGGCTTTGGCGCCCGATTCCTTCGTGGCTTCAATTTGCATTTCGACGCGGTCGCCGGACTTGCCGACCCACACATTTTCGGGCTTTGGCTGGAGGTTGGGGAAGTTGGCCGTCACCTTGAGCGTGTGAGTGGGTTGACGATAGACCAACCGCTCCGCCGCTGGCTGCCAATTTTTGCCGTCCTTTTCGTAAACGGTCACACGCAAGACGCCGTGATCGCCCGGGGCAGGCTCCAGCGTCACATCGGTCAGCTTGTCGCTTTTTTCGATGATCCGCTGATCGACGATGTGGCCTCGGCAGCTAACCATGACCAAAAGCGGCTTATCCGCAGACCGCACCTTGACCTGAATCGGCTTGCCCGGCGGCACGATCGCATTGGGCACCGTCAACGCCACGCCGTTGGCCCGGACCGCCAGCAATGGCGAACTGTCGAGAGCTTTGCCGCCAGTCTTTAACCAGAAGCGATAGCTCTGCCCGGCCTCGGGCGTAAAGGCAAAGCTGCCCAGCTTCTGATTGCCGACATCAACGGTATCGCCGTTCAGCGCCACCTTGGTGATTTCTTGCTTTTGGCTGTTCTCGACAACGACCTCCAGATTTTTCGCCAGGACCGGCAAATGTTGAAGGCGAAAGTAGACGCGATTGGGAGTGCCGGCGACCAGGTCTCCGCCTTCAGGGAAGAAATCGGCCGTCAAGCGTTGGCCGACCGCGGGAGCGGCAGCCACTTTTGCCTTCGCGAGATCTTTCTTGGCTTCGGCAATGTTGCCGCCCTTGCCGCCGGGCTCAACCAACAAAGGCCGATTTACGGGCCGCACCTGTGTTTGCTTGTCCTTGTTGTCAGGGACTTCCGCGACCGTGAGTAAATATGGCCCATAGGGAGCATTGGCCGGCAGCACGATTTCGCCGCCCGCGATCCCGCCTGACTGCGTTGTGCAAAGCAGTTCCTTGACAGGCGCCAAATTGCCGCCCGCGACATGGTACAAATTACAGCTAAGTGCCAGCGGCCGATCGATGGGCGTCAAGGCGTAGCGATCCAGCGTCAGGGTGCGGAAGAAGATCGTATCGCCGCCGTGGAACACCGACTTGTTCGTGGCGACGTGCGTAACATAACTCGGTTCGCTGACGCTCAGCGGTTGCTCGATGACTTCCTTGGCGGCGCCTGTGCCCGCTTCGATTACGAGGCGCGGGCTGCTGCCTGCCGCAACCGGCAATTTCGCGGGCAGGGTAAAACGCAGTTCGCCCTTGCTTTGGATTTCTTCGCTGAAAATCACCTTTTCCGCTTCGCCAGGGGCAGCTTTGTCCAACACCTTCACCTTGACCCTGGCATCGGCAGGCTGGCCCGTCGGCGTGTTGGTCGTCAGGCGATAGGCATTGGCCGCGCTTGGCTGATAGCTGGCCGGTCCCAGCACCTGGACGTGCAAGAATTGCCCTTGAGTCTTCGCCGAAAGCGACCTCACTTCCGATTCGGTGTCCTTGCGAAGGCTGACCAACTTGGCGTCAATCGTTTCGACTTGTTTGCGAGCGTCGGCCAGCGCTTTTTGACGATTATCCAGACCACTCTGGTAACTGGCATAGCCGGTTCCCACCGCCAGCAACACCGCCGCCGCAGCGGCCAGCGGCAGCCAGCGCCGCAAGGCACTGGTGCGTCGCGCGGACATTGGCAAAGTGGCAGCCGGTAGTTTGGCTGGCGCGGCCACCATCGGCAATACCGCGATCTCATCGGCCGGCAGCTCGAACAACGGCACCTCTTGATATTTGCGCGCAGCCTGAGCCAACAGGTTTTGTTGCACCTTCGCCTGGGCCAACGCTTGCTGACAGGTGGCGCAGCCGGCAAGGTGCTGGCGCAGCCCTTCCGCCTCGGCGTCGTCCAACAGGCCGTAAAGGTAATCGAGCAACAGTTCAGTGCATGCGGTGCAAGTTAACATGGTGACTCACTTGTCCTGGAGCACCCGGCGCAGCTTCTGCAAAGCGGCGCGCATCTGGGTTTTTACGGTGCCGACGGGCGTGCGGCGCAACTCGGCAATTTCCTCAAAGGTCAAGTCGCCGTTCTGACGCAGCAGAAACACGGCTTGTTCTTCCGAACGCAACTCCAACAGGGCGACCCGGACCCGCTCAATCGTTTCTTTATCCGTAAGGGCGTCCGGCGGCGTCAAATCCCGCGCTTCCGCCGCGGGCGTGGCTTCCGTCATCGGTTTGGCCCGCCTCCGCCAGGCGCTGCGTTGCAAATCCTTGGCCGCGTTCATCCCCACCCGGAAAATAAAACTGCGCAGGCAACGAACGTCGCCCAGCGTCTCGCGCGAGCGCCAACATTTCATAAATGCGTCTTGAGCGGCATCTTGAGCGTCGTCGTGGTTGCCTAGCATGAAGTAGAGCGTGCTGACCAACTCGGCGCGCAGTTCATTGAACGCGCGGACTAAGTCGTCCCCGGATATGGCGGCCCCGTTCACGGTTGTCGCCTTCGCGGACGTGTTCACGGCCAGTGCGCTCCTGCCATCCTTAGACATAGACGACACAGGGGGCGAGATGGATTGCCTGGAAAGTGCCGTCAGCTATCAGCTTTCAGCCATCAGCCGTACATTAGACCACAAAACGGGGCAATGGGCCAGTGGGCGTTTTGGGTGAAATAGCTGGGCTGGCAAAAACAAACCCACGGCAAAAAGCCCGTGGGTTTGAATAGCTGACAACTGCCAACTGACAACTGTTACTTCTTATCGCCCTTCTTTTCCGCCTTCTTCTCCGGCGCCGGTGCAGCAGCGGTCGCGCCCTCAGCACCGGCCTCGCCCTCGGCCTTTTCCTCTTCCTTGGCCTTCTTGACCTTCTTGATGACGACCTTGACCACCTTGGTCTTGGGCAAATTGAACGGAGACCGGCCGTCCGGCCAGCGTTCTTCGTCCATCATGATTTTGATGCGCTCGCCGCGGTTGAGGACGTTCCGGGCGCGTTGGAGAGAGTCTTTGCGACGGAGGCTTTTATCGATGGACATGGTGTTCACCTGGTTTCTATTGAGGATGTCGTGAAGGGGTATGATAAAATATGCGATAGGCTAAGACAAGTAGGTCTGGCCGTGGGAAATCGGGAAAAGAAATTGTATTATCAGGGTTGAATGACTGCTGAACACGGGCAGCGTGGTAGTCGGGGATAAGGGAAAACACACACCATGGCAGGCTTCGGCAATCCCGAACATCGGATACACTTGTCGGCACATCGCTGGGAGGAAAATGCCCATGCCGAACACTAAGGTTAGCCCTTACCCCAAAAGGCTGCTGGAACAGATGGCTGAAACGAGCGGCCTCATCATGAAGGCCCGGTCGCTCGTTGCCATGGGCATGGCAGATTTGGCGAGTTCCGCCTGGCTGGCGGCCGCCTCCGGTGAGGAGCAGACAGCACCGCGGTTGGAAACCCTCGACCGCTGCCAGGAGGCGGCCGTGCATCGGCTGAGTGCCGGGTCTTGCTACCAACATGCAGGGGAGCCGGCCAAAGCAATCAATCTTTATCGCGCCGCGCTTGCCGGGCCGCTGCCAGACCACACGCGCAAGGAGACCGAGCAACTTTTGACGGCTTGTTTGGCTCAGCTTGCCAATTCGGCAAACGGGAACGGCGGCCGCCGCTCTTGAGTGAATAAGAATCCCCGACGGCAAGATGAACTGACAGGATAGCGATTACGTTACGCGAGGCTATCTGCCGAAGTAGAGCCCGGATTCAACGTGATCAACCATCGGGATTATCAAGCAACGCCTGTAACCGCTCGCCAAAAGGCGGCGGCAAACGTGCCGGCCAGGTCGCGTCAATTTGACCAACCTGGATCAAGTCCTGCAAATGGACCCGATCCTTGAGCCGCCAAGCCATTAGCTTCATACGGACAAGGGCCTCAAGCGACACCACTTGGAATTCCGCCGCCCGTTCCGTCTCATTCAGTTCCGGAAATCGATGCTCTTCGTCGGCACGGACTTTTTCGCCGGCGAATAATAGATGCAATCCCGCACTCGGCTTGCCCTGAGGGCCATCAAGGAAAACGTCCACGTCAAGCAGGTGATGGTAAACGAATCCTGCGCCTTCCAGAGCCGTTCGCGCAGGCTCAAAATCGGCGCGGCGAACCAACAGATCGACATCGCGCGTGTTGCGAACCGCCTCGTCATCGATGCGAGCCACCCACTCGGCGACGGCGTTTCCACCCACAACAGCATACGGCACACCGGCGCCATCAAGCGCCTTGGTCGCCCTTCGCAGCCGCTCCTTGACCTTTTCCGCGGCCATGAGCGCCCTTTCCCAGCCGATGAGTATTGCTTCGGCCATAGTTGCTCCTTTGTTTCATGCAATCATAGCCGAAGCCATTCGGAGTTGCGACGCCATTCACCAGGAGAATGCATTGGCAAATGCGGATTTCGTCGAGTACAACCAAGTTTTGTTGAACGATTGGCAAAATACCACACCGTGACACGCGCAGGCCCCATCATGAGAACCATCGATCAACTCGTCTTCGTCGGACTCAATGGCTACGCCGTGGCACTCGACCGCGACACAGGCGAAATTGTCTGGTCCAACAATCAAATGAAATCCGGCTACGTCACGCTACTACTGGACGGCGACCGCCTGATTGTTTCCACCAACGGCTACATGTATTGCCTGGACCCGCTCACTGGCGAGATACTGTGGCAGAACCTGATGAGCGGCTACGGCGCCGGCACACCTACGTCTCTGATCTCCGTGCGCGGGCAGAGTACGCAGGCTGTTGTTCAGCAAGCCGCCGCGAAGATTGCGGCAAGCTCGTCGAGTGCCCACGCCGCCGCCGCGGGGTCCTGACACGTGCATGCGAGCGCTATCCGCCAGAGGATCACCAAGATGAACGAGCCGACCGCATCCGTCAAAGTCGCACTGCGCATTCCTGGCAAATGGTCGCATCCAAAAGAACTCCTGGCGCGTTTACCGCCCGGCATCCGTTTAACGCCGGAGTCGCTGTTCCTGGCAGATGGAACGGAGATCGAATTTGGCGCCGCGCCGGCCGACAATCAATTTGCCCAGATCTTTCGATCTTCTCTGCGCCAGGATGCAACGGAAGACGAGCTGGCGACGGTCGATGGCTACACCGTGAACGCTTTCTTGAGCGGTCCCGGCGGCTCGATGGAGGCGGCCCGGACGATGATGAATGCCGCTGCCGCCCTGGTGCGAGCCGGCGGCGCGGGCGTGTTCATCGACAATTGCACGCTCGCGCACGGCGGCCAAAACTGGCTGGCGATGACCGAAGACGGCAGCTCCGATGCGCTGAGTTTCGCTTTTGTCGCCATCGTTCGCGGCAAACTGGAAGTGTGGACGATGGGCATGCACGTTCTGGGCCTGCGCGACATCGTGATGAAACGCACCGATGTCGAGGAGGGCGGTTTTGACATCGTTGAAGTGATCCGTTACGTGTGCGCGAGCCAGAAGCCGATCGACAACGGTCATTTGCTGGCCGATTTGAGTGGCCCGCGTTTTCAGGCTTTCACGCAGGACAGCCCGAAGGAATACCCGGACAGTCCGATGCACAACCCCTTTGGACGATTGAAGCTGGTGAGCATGCGGGATATTGGTGAGGGTAATTAGGATCGAGACAGTCGTGATTTACAAGTTGGCCCACCTGAGTCGGGAGGAGATCCAAACCATGCTAAAGGTACACGACATACGCGAAACTCGCGTCTACCAGGAAGCCAAGGAGGAGGGGCTGAAGGAAGGAATCAAGGAAGGAACTGTTAACGCCATTGTGAAGATGGCAGCCAAGAAGTTTCCGGCCGCGGAGATTGCCAGCATCCTGGAAGTGGACGTCGAGTTGGTTCAGCGGATATTGGCGGGAGTGGATCGCGGTTAGCAGAATCGAGCCGTTGGTTGTACTATTTCCGCATTTCCAAAAGCTCCCTGACCGCCTGCGCAGCCCCCCCTGCATACTTAAAAATCCCAGTCCCCACGACCAGCACATTAGCCCCCGCAGCCACCGCAATCGGCGCCGTCCTCAAATCCACTCCACCGTCCACCTCCAGTTCGCAACTCGGATTGTGCTTGTCAATCATCGCCCGAAGTTTGTGAATGCGCTCCGGACTTTCCGCAATAAACGGCTGCCCGCCAAAGCCCGGATGCACCGTCATGCACAGGGCCAGGTCGATTTCGCCAAGATATGGCTCGAGTGCTTCCACTGGATAATCGGGATTGACGGCGAATCCGACTTTTTTCCCCAAGCTGCGAATGCGTTGGAAAATGGGCCGCGGATCGGGTAGGACTTCGTGATGAACGATAAAGCCGTCCGCGCCGGCTTTGACGAAACCGTCAAAATAAAGGCCGGGATTATCGACCATGAGATGCACTTCAAGCGGCAACTTGGTGTGAGGCCGTAGCCCTTGGACAACGCAGGCGCCCATGCTGAGATTGGGCACGAAATGGCCGTCCATGACATCGACGTGGATACGGTGAACCCCCGCTCGCTCAACCTCGGCCACTTGCTCGCCGAGGCGGCTGAAATCGGCTGCCAGGATCGACGGTGCGATGTGTATCATAGGCCGCTAGCGGCTTAGCGCTTATTCGCCAACGTAGGGCATGAGAGCCATGAACCGCGCTCGTTTGATGGCATCCTTGACGGCGCGCTGAAACGCGGCGCAATTCCCGCTGCGTTTGCGGCTATAGAGCTTGCCCTGGCTGGTGCAGAGTTTCTTGAGGCCCGGCACATCTTTGTAATCGACGAAGGCCGGCCGGGGACAGCCTTCTTTGGTGCAAAAGCGGCAACGATTCTTACGGCCGCGTCCGAGCTTTTTCCGAACCATCGATCTCCTCGCTTGCGTCGTTATGGGGTATCGCCTTGCGCGTGAAACCTTTAAGATAGGCGGACTTTGTAGGACCGTCAACCCATCCGACCTCGCGAGGACCGCCATGATCGCCAGCCCCACGGACAAGGGACCGCAAACCGCGCTGCCAGGCGCACGCATCGCCCTGGTGCTGTTGCTCGCCATCAATCTCTTCAACTACATTGATCGGCAAGTGCTGGCGGCGGTGGAAACGGACATCGAAGAGACCTTTTTTCCGGCCAGCGAATATCCCCGCGATCCCAAGACGGGCGAGCCAGAGGACAAAACGATCGAAGCCAAGATCGGGTCGTTGAATTTCGCGTTCATGATGTCTTACATGCTGATCGCTCCGCTATTCGGTTGGCTCGGCGACCGGATGTCGCGCTGGCTCTTGATAGGCATCGGTGTCACGCTGTGGACGGTGGCCAGCGGCATGTCTGGACTGGCGCCAACATTTGTGGCCCTGTGGATTACGCGCTGTTTCGTGGGCATTGGCGAAGGGGCTTATGGGCCGACGGCACCCACGGTGATCGCTGACCTTTATCCCGTCAAACAGCGTGGCACGAAACTGGCATGGTTTTATGTGGCCATTCCCGTGGGCAGCGCGCTTGGCTATGTGCTGGGCGGAATCGTGGCCAAAATGACGGGCGACTGGCGCTGGGCTTTTTACATGGTGGTTCCGCCGGGACTTTTGCTGGGCGCCTGGTGTTACTTCATGCGCGAGCCAGCCCGAGGCCAGTCCGATGCCGTTACATCGCGGAAAGCCACGTGGAAAGATTATGTGGTGATCCTCAAAACTCCGTCCTACGTCCTCAACACGACCGGCATGACCGCCATGACCTTTGCCCTGGGTGGCATCGCATTTTGGATGCCGCGCTATGTCTTCAAGGTCCGCGGTTGGGGCGACAAAGCAGAGGTCAACATCATCTTCGGAGGCATCGTGGTGGTCGCGGGCTTGGCCGCAACGATTTTGGGCGGTTGGCTGGGAGACAAGTTGCGGGCCCGATGGTCAGGGTCTTATTTTTTGGTATCGGGATTTGCCTTGCTCTTGGGATTTCCGGCCATGCTTTTGGTGTTGTGGGTGCCCTTCCCCCTGGCATGGGGCTTTGTGTTCATCGCCGCGTTTTGCCTGTTTTTCAATACCGGACCAACCAATACGGTGCTGGCAAATGTGACACACCCGGCAGTGCGATCTTCAGCTTTCGCGCTCAATATCCTGGTGATTCACGCTTTGGGCGATGCCGTATCGCCTGCGATCATTGGCTACGTCGCCAGATTGGCGGAAAGCTGGGAGATTGCTTTCGGCGTGGTCTCGGCCATGTTCTTGGTCGGCGGCATGGCCTGGTTGTATGGCGCGAAGTATTTGGAACGCGACACCGCCCTGGCGCCCACCCGCCTTGGCTAGACCGTGGCACAGGCGGCTCGCCTGTAATGAAGTCAATACAGGCGAGCCGCCTGTGCCACGATGCTTTCTTGCACCATAAGCCGCAAGCGGATCAATACAAACAGTGCGCCGCCGGCGACACGGGCTGCCCGCCTTCCATTTTGTTCAAATCCGAAGCGCTGCCGCGCGTGGTCCGAATTACCAGCACCCGCTGCGTGAAAGTGCGGCCAGTGTCCACCAAGAAACACTGGTTGCCCAGCGATTGCGGCTCATTCTCAGAAGCATCCTCAACGAATCGCGTGCCGACAATTAGGTATTGATTGGGCGCCAGCGTAACTTCCCAGCTGAGGGCGTCGTAAGTCTTGGCCGGCCGTTTGCGCTCCAGAGTCATGCCGGTGCGATCGCGCGCCACCTGGATATCCGGCATCTCGGACCCATGCAACACCTGCGGCGTGAACTTCAAACGCGTGCGGCCGTCATTGGTTAAACTTGGAACTATCGTGAAAGCACATTGTGCCTGATCCAGGATCACGTCTCTGGGGCCACCCTCCGACTTGATCCGGTAATTGCACTGAGGCAAGTTCGGACCCAGTGGCACCGAAGTTAAGGTGCCGGCCGGCAAAATCTGTTGCCTTACGGGCACTAATGACCGCTCTGAAACGAGCAGGTCTTGCAACTTTGCCGGATTCATGCCGACGATCTGACCGACGCGGAAGCCGTTTTCTTCCAGAAGCGCCTGTTTTTCCAGGCCCACCACCTGGCTGTCGGTGCTTTCCCAAAGCTCGCTGTTGAGGAAATCATCGCCCAACGGCCGTTCGATCAAAACGATGTCCAGCAACACGCCGTCAGGGCCAAGATTGGTTCCAGGCGGATGAAAGCGGTGGAATACGGACGCCGACCGCTCTGCTTCGCCCCAGAAGCAGCCTCCCAGAGAGACACACAAAAGCACCAGCACGCTCGCCCCACCGCGGCGCATGGCTTGTGATCCTCGTTGCCATTGGAAAATGAAAAATGGAGGCGGACCATAGCGAAGGTTCAAGAACTCGTCAATCCGAAAAGCGAAAAAAGCGTCACCGCTGGCGCCAATACCGGCGCTACCACCAGCCATTTAGAACGGCGCCCGCCTCCGCATAGGCGGCGAACATACGCTGCAAATCCGCATATTCCCCGGCGCTGATATCCTCATCCGTGCCATCGCGTTTAAGTATGGCCCACAGGTATGGCGTGTCCCGCAGTTCA
>DASRAT010000470.1:0-6997 GCA_035638015.1 Gemmataceae bacterium
GTGACCTACGGTTGCAAGGATTCCTAACAGCGCGCGGTGAGATGCTAAATCAACAATCAAGGAGAATTGGCATGCGGCACTTTACCCAAGCAATCGTTCGTTTTATGCAACGCGAAGACGGCCCCACTGCTGTCGAGTACGCGGTCATGTTGGCTCTCATCATCGTGGTGTGCATCGCCGCCATTACGGCATTGGGCTCCAACGCCAACCAGACGTTTACGAGCGTCGGCACTGCCGTCGGCGGCGCGGGCAGCTAAGCCATCACTTTTTCTCCGCAAGCAGTTTTTTGATCTCGGTCGCCAAGGTGGGCGCACTTTTTGTATCGCCGACGTGAATCATGCGGACCACGCCCTGGCGGTCGATCAACACTGTCTGGGGCACTCCGTTGACGGCGTAGGCATCGAAGGCCTTCATGGCTTCGTCCTTGGCCAACACCATCAGCGGGTGCTCCAGCTTGTGGTGTGCAGCAAATGCCTTTAGCGCCGCCTGCTCCGATGACTTGTCGGCTTGGTCCACCTTGGTCAGCTTGCCGCTGGCTTTGTCAAATCCGACTTTTTGGCCTATCTCGAACTTGTAAGACGTGACGCTCACCGCCTCCAAACCGGCAGTATGGAACGTCTTGCGCAGGTCCCGCAGCTGGCCCACTGCGGCTACGCAGTCGTCAAAACGCAGATCGACAAATTCCACTACCACGACTTTCCCTTTGAAATCGGACAACTTCACGGTTTTGCTCGTCACGGTGAAATCGCTTCTGAAATCTGGCGCGGCCTTTGCCATCAACACCTCATGGGCTGTAGTGTATTTGGCGTTATCGGCGCTGCTCTTGACCGTCAACGTGTAGTTGCCCATGCCGTTTTCGGCGAAAGCGCAGCAGATCACACGGTAGTCACCATCCTTGCGGCAGGGGAACACGATTTGGGCGTTGAGATCGCCGCCGCTGTCGTCGTCCTCGGCCAGCTGCTTGCCGTCCTTGTCTTCCAGGCGCAGGAAGGAGTCGAACTCCTTGCTGACCATCGTGATGGTGTACGCGTTGCCTGCCTTCATGTTTACGACATGGACCTGGCTGGCCGAGTTTCTGACCTTGTCTTTGGGATCGTTTTCGGTCAGCTTGCCGGCGATTGTCGTGTCTTTTTCTTTTTTGCCTCCGACTTGCCCAAAACCTGCGGCGGCGGGCATCAGCACTAGCAAGGCGAAAACGCAGACTCGTCGCATGGCAATGGCCCTCCCCAGACGAGAGATGTCCCTTTGGAACAGCGTACTGGTAGGACGATCCGCAAGCAACGCGCTCACAGCAATAGTTGTTGAGCAGGTGGGCAGGCACTGTGTTGACATTCGCGGGCCGCGCTGCTAACGTCAGGGAAATCGCGCGTCCTTTATCAAGGCTCGAAACCAATCATGCCGCAGGATTTGACCCTATCTCGCGAAGCCGAGATCCTGGAGCGTTGCCAGGAAACACTCGGTTACCAGTTCCGCCAGCCGGACATGTTGCGTGCCGCGCTGACCCACACTTCCGGAGCGGATACCCGTTTGGCGTCCAATGAACGCCTTGAGTTTCTCGGGGACGCCGTGCTGGGTTTGGTCACGTGTGAGCAGCTTTACCTCAAGTTTCCGGACTACGAGGAAGGCGATCTCACCAAGGTCAAGTCGGCCGTGGTAAGCCGGCGCACCTGTGCACGCATTAGCCGCCTGCTCAATCTTGGCGACTACCTGTTTATGGGCAAAGGGATACACGTCCACGGCGTAATCCCGTCCAATCTCATGGCGGACGTGTTCGAGTCGCTGGTGGCCGCCATTTATTTGGATGGCGGTTTGGAACCGGCGAAGAAATTCATTTTGAAGTACATCGATCCCGAAATTGACGAGATTGCCGAGGCGGCCCACGCGGGCAATCACAAATCGATGCTGCAGCAAGTGGCCCAGCGTGATTATGGCGAAACGCCGCTCTATGAATTGCAGGACGAAAAGGGGCCTGACCACAGCAAGTGCTTCAAGATTGCCGCCGTGATTGGCAAATACCGCCATGCGGCCGCCTGGGGCCGCAACAAAAAAGAAGCGGAGCAGAAAGCGGCGATGAACGCATTGGCGGAGATCAATGGCGAGCCGGCGCCATATCCGTCGGATTGACATGGCAAAATCTCGTGGCGTCGATGCGAAATTGATTCGGCTGCAAGAGCTGCGCCAAGAAGCAGCTGGGCCGCACCATCTCGCGGAGCTTCGCAAGGCGCTGGCTGACAATTCCAGCCTTGTGGTCGCGGCCGCAGCGGAAATCGTCAGTGTTTGCATTTTGCCCGACCTCACGTCTGACCTGGTTGCCGCCTTTGACCGTTTCATGGTCGAATCCGAGACAACCGACAAGAACTGCCGCGCCAAAATCGCCATTGTCGATGCCCTGAACACAATCGAGCATGACAAGGAGGACGTTTTCCTGCGCGCCCTCCGCCATGTGCAGAAAGAATACCGCTGGCCCAAGATGGAGGACACGGCCGCCGCGTTGCGAGGTGATGGCGCCTTCGGATTGGTGCGCATCAATTATCCAGGCGTGGTGTTGCTTCTTGTCGACTTGCTCACGGATTCCGAAATGGTGGCGCGCGTGGCGGCGGTAAAAGCGTTGGGTGAAACACGAGCGCTCGCTGCCATTCCGCTCTTGCGATACAAGGCAAGAGTCGGCGATGCGGAGTCCGCCGTGACTGCCGAATGCTTGTCGGCCCTCATGACCGCGGCCCCCAACGATTCGATCCCCTTCGTCACCAGTTTCCTCGATTGGCCCGATGAGGCAATCCAGGAAGGTGCAGCCTTTGCTCTCGCCGAGTCGCGTCGGCCGGACGCGCTTGAAGTTCTCAAGGCCCAATGGCCCAAAGCACGTCACGCTGCAACAGGAGAAGTCATCCTGCTGGCAATTGCGATGACGCGGCTGCCGGCGGCGCTTGATTTTCTTCTGGAAATCCTTGCGGCCGACAACCAAGCCGCGGCCTTGGCGGCTCTTTCCGCTCTGGCCATTCATCGGCATAACGAAGCGGTCAAGGAACGAATCCGAGCAGTTATCGCCACGAGAAAGGATTCAGAGTTACAGAAGCGGTTTGACAAGAAGTTTGGCGGCAAGGCGTAGGGCGTGTTGACAATAAGCGGGGCAAGACAGATAAGCTGAACATGCCTTTTTCGTAGCACAGGGGGCCCACCTGTTTGAAATCTCAAGCAGGCGAGCCGCCAACACTACGAAACCACGGGCCGGTCTCAATAGGCGACAAAATCAGGCATCAAAACACAAGGGCGTCACAAGCGCCATCCATGGCCCTCGTGACGCCCCCATTTTATGGCGAACAATTTACAGCGCCTTCTTGATCGCCTCTTCCAGCTCACTGATCTGGAGCGAACGATCAATCACGCGGCCGTCTTTGCCGACCAGGATGATGGTCGGGATGCCGACGATGCCGTACTGGATCGCCAGCGGGCTTTCCAGGCCCTTGTTTTGCTCGGTGGCCATGAACAGATGGTTGCCCGGCAATGGATTGGCGGACAGGTGGCTCATGGCGGCGGCCTGGGTTTCGTCGAGATTGACGGTGACAATCTCGAAACCCTTGGCGGCGTAAGCGCCGTGCAGCGATTTCAGCACCGCGAAGTCGCCGACGCAGCCGGGGCTGTTGCTGGCCCAGTAGTAGACCGCGACAACCTTGCCGGCCGACTTGGACAGATCATACTGCGAGCCTTGCAGCGTCGGGGCGGCAAGCTGCATGACTTTGCCGGTCAACTCGAGCCGTTTGACGGCGCCGGCGGCCTTGGGCGCCAGCGGATGTTGCGGGAAGTTGGTGGCGATGAGGCTGTAATACTTCTTCGCCTCTTCCTGCTTCTCTTTGCCGGCGTACTCGTTGCTCATGGCGAGCTGGAGCAAGGCGTCAGGAGCGTCGTCGGCCTTGGGATAGGCGGCGACGAACTTGGCAAGCTCGTCGTTCCAATCCTTTTGTACCTTACCGGGATCAATATTGGGACCGCCCGGAAGTTTGACACCGGCCAGATCGAACGAGAACCGGGCCCACATTTCGCGGTAATGGGCGTAACCGGCGATGTTGCTGCCCGCCGCTCCCTGGGCCAATTGAGCCTTGTACTGATTCATGCGGACCAGGAAAGCACTGTCTCCCATGTTCGCCTGGTGGCCGGTGCAAAGGGTGTCAAGGATTTGGCGCAGCCACATTTCTTTTTCTGTGGGCTCCGAGGCCTTGGCGTAGATTTGCTCCAGGATCTTGAGGCGATTCACCGTGTAAGCAACCACGGGCGGATATTTGCCAGGCACGGGCGACGCGGCGGGGGGGTCACCGAGCTTGGTCAACTCCTCAAGCAATTTTTGGACTACATCGTCCTTAATACCTGGACCGCCGCCGCCACTACCGCTGCCTCCTTGGCCGGGACCAGTAACAACAATTGTGGGGTCGTTAAGTGTTGGCGCATCTACCAGCCGCCAAGCCTGGCCAACGAGAATGATCTCGCCGGTGTGGAGCCAGTCGTTCTTGTTTTCACCAATTTTGTACAGAATCATGCGGGACGGAAACCGCAGCATGTCAACGGAAGTCACCTTTTCGTCGGCAGGCACGCACTGCGGCACGGCCGGTTCCACCTGTTGGAATTGCGCCTGCGCCGTCAGAGTCGTGGCTTTGGCGCACAGGTCCGTGAATTTGGTCTGGGCCTTCGCCTGGAGGTCGCGGATGCGGGCTGCGTTGGAATCGGACAATTTGAGGGCGCGGATTTCCTCTTCGCTAATAAACAACAACTTCAAGCGAGCATAGTCTCGAGTGGCCACCGCAACGTACGCTTCCTGGGCAGCCTCCTCCGCGGAGATCATCTTCCAGCTATCAATCTTGCCGTCTTCATTGGCGTCGATGCCCCATTTGCTGCCGCCGCTGTTGAGCCAGCGGTATTGATCGGGCTTGTCGTTGTAATTGCTATCGATCTCGCGATAGACCTCGACGCCGTCCTTGTAATAGGACCAGATGTCGATTTTCTTGTCGCCGTTGCTGTCGAAATATTTGCGGAGCGGTTGATTGCCGGCGTCGAGCAGCACCCAGCCGCTGGCGCCAGGGACCTTACCTTTTTCAAGGTCCACTTTGCATTTGGCGTATTCTTCCTTGGTCGGTGTGCTGATGTCCACGCCGGTTTGGCGTGGTTTGAAGGCGAGCATTTGCTCAACGCTGGGAGCTTGAGCCGCCGCCGGCGCCGTCACGCCGAGCAGCACCAGGCCGGCCAACGCCAGGCCACGGACCATGCGAACCTTCGCGCTAATTGGCTTCGGGAAAGCCATGGAGGGTCTCCTTTCGCACCTGTAATAAGGCACAATCGTCATGCGTGCTTTTAATTCGGCACCCGTCAGGCACGGAGTTCAGCGCAAAGTCGGCAAGATGGTTGTGAGTGGGGTATTCGGCAAACGGCGGCGCGGCATATCGGGTGCGGCTTGCCTAACTTGACCGATCTTTTCGATTTCGCTACAATTTCCGCAACAGTGCTGACTTGCCACGGAGCAACCGAACTCGCCATTTCCGAATGTGCCGGCTGGATTCGGCCCAGGAAGAGGTGAAAACGCGGTGGCTGGAGAGGCGGAACAAAGGAGGGTTCCGCGGCTAGCCGTCAAAGTTGCTCCAACCTATCGAGAGGACCAATACAATGGCCTCTCATGAAAAAGCATTCATCCCTCCACCGGAACCGTTTTGCCAACCCGACACGACGACGGGCTTGCCTGTCAAAGGCCGTTGGTTGTCGCGTTTTGTTTTTGCCGTGGGGACGCCGTGGCTGAGGACAGAGCAGCCGTGATTGGGCGCGTCAAGGCCGCCAACGACATCGTGGATGTCATTGGCAGCTACGTCGTGCTGCGCCCGAACGGTCCCAAGTGGAAGGGCCTGTGTCCTTTTCACGACGATCACAATCCGTCCTTCACGGTCGATCCGGCCTGGCAAAACTACAAATGCTGGGCTTGCGGGAAATCCGGGGATGTCATCACTTTCTTGCAAGAGCATGAAAAAGTTAGTTTTCCCGAAGCGCTGGAACTGCTGGCGCGGCGAGCGGGTATAACTTTAGAAAAAACCGCCGATTCTCAGCAGAATCGCAGCCGCGCCGTTATGTTAGATGTAATGCGTTGGGCAGCGGAACTTTTCCATCGTTGCCTTCTGGACGCTCCGGTGGCCGAGGCTGCCAGGCGTTATGTGGGTGAACGCAAGTTGACTGGCGACACGGTACGCCGCTTTCAGCTAGGCTTTGCCGCCGCGGACGGGGATTGGCTGCTGCGGCAAGCACATGAGGCGAACCACTCGGTTGACGTTTTGGAAGAAGTGGGGCTGATTGCCAAACGCAATGACGGGAATGGTTATTACGATCGCTTTCGGGATCGGGTGATGTTCCCGATCCGCGACGCGCGGGGGCAGGTGGTTGGATTCGGGGGCAGGATTTTGCCGACGTCCCCTTCAGCCGCGAAGGCGCCGAAGTACTATAACTCCGCGGAGACAGCGCTCTTCAGCAAGAGTGAAAATCTCTACGGCATCGATCAGGCGCGGCAGGCGGGGACAAGCGCGGGCTATCTGGCGGTTGTCGAGGGTTACACCGACGTTTTGATGGCACACCAATGCGGCATCCATCAGGTCGTGGCGACGATGGGAACGGCATTGAACGAGAAGCACATCAAAGAGCTAAGACGGTATGTGCCGCGCGTGGTTTTGGTCTTCGACGCGGATGCGGGGGGCACCACGGGCGTTGATCGCGCGTTACAAGTTTTTGTAAGCCACGACCTGGATTTGAGCGTCGCAACGCTGCCCGAGGGGCTTGATCCATGTGACCTTTTGGCCCAGCAAGGGCCTGAACCATTCCAGTCGGCCTTGACAAAAGCGGCCGACGTGCTGGAATTTAAGTTAACGGAAGTTTTGCAAGCGGCGGCCGCCGGAGGCACTGATGCCAAACGGTTAGCCGTGGATGAAGTGTTGCGGGTGATTGCCCTGGCGCCCGACATGGCGGGACAAGCCACGGC
>DASRAT010000471.1:0-8369 GCA_035638015.1 Gemmataceae bacterium
CGTGGCGCTCGGCCGGGCGGAAGAAGCAGTCGAGCAGGCAAAACAAATGCCCACTGGAAGGAGCGACGAAGCGACGGCGACGCTCGTGGTGTGGCGGCAGGCTGCGGATGCCCTGGGCCAGGCTGAGGCTGCTTTGAGTGCCGGCACCGCCGACGACAACATGCGCCAGCGCGTGACGGCCGCCCGGATGCAGGTCGAAGCGGGGCGGTTAAAGACCCAGCACAGCCTGGCACTGGCCCTGCGCAGGGAGAAACTCTTCCGCGATCTGGATGAGGCCCGCGTGGCCTGGTCCACGGTGAATGAGGGACGATTTGACTATGGGGGCGCCGCGACGAAATACGGGGCGGCATTCATGGCCTATGGCCTGGACGTGTCAGCGGGCCAACCAGATGACCTGGTACGACAGATTTCCGCGGCCGAGCGGGAGGTGCGCGAGGCCTTGGTGGTGGCCCTGGCCGAGTGGGCCAATCACGCCGCCGCCAGCAAGACCAAATGGGCGCCCCAGAAGCTGCGAGCGCTTGCCAAGGCCGCGGACGACGACGGCTGGCGCGCACGTTATCACGTCGCAGTGGCGGCCAGCGATGTCCAAGCGCTGCGAGACCTGGCTTCCGAGGCGCGCGAGTTGCCCTTGCCGGTGTCCAGCTTGGACCTTCTCGCCACGGATCTGTATTCGTGCGGACTGCGCGACGAGGCAGTGTCTCTGCTACGCTGGGCCCGCATGCGCCACCCCGCCGATTTCTTGTTCCACTTTCGGCTTGGATCAAGGTTGCATACGGGAAGTGGTCGAACGCCGCTCGAAATCGAAGAGGCGATTGGCTGTTATCGTGCGGCGCTGGCGCTGCGCCCCGGCTCAAGTGTTGTCCACAACAACCTTGGCAATGTCCTGCGAGACAGGAAGGAACTGGATGAGGCGACGGCCGAATTCGAGAAATCCATCGAACTTGGGCCAGATTACGCCCAACCGCACAACGGCCTCGGCCTGGTGTTGTACGACAAGAAACAGTTCGACGCTGCCATGCATGAATTCAAGAAGGCCATTGAACTCGACCCGAAACTAGCCCGGGCCCACAACAACCTCGGCGCGTATTGGCACGACATGAAGCAGTGGGACAAGGCGATGGTCGAATACCATAAGGCCATCGAACTGGATTCTACCGACGGCATGCCGCACAACGGCCTCGGCAATGTATTTCGTGTCCAAGGCAAGCTTAACGCGGCGCTCCTCGAATACGAAATGGCCATTGAGCTTGACCCTAGCGACGCCTCCGCTCACAATGGCCTTGGCAATATTTTGGGGGACAGCAAGAAGTTCAAGGCGGCGATCACGGCCTATGAGAAGGCCATCGCCCTCGAACCCGGCTATGCCCAGCCCCACAACGGCCTGGGCACTATGCTATATCACATGAAGCACTGGGAAGGGGCGATTGCCGCCTACAAGAAGTCCATTGCCCTGGACCCCAGCGATGCCAAAGTCCACAACAACCTTGGCATCGCCCTCTATGCCATTAAGCAACTGAACGAAGCGGTGGCCGAGTTTCGGAAGGCCATCGAACTCGACCCCAATTTCCTCGCGCCCCACAACGAACTCGGCAAAGCACTTTTCGATAACAATCAATTGGACGAGGCGCTTACCGAAATCCAAAAGTCCATCGACATCGACCCCGAGAACCCAGGCCCCCGCTACAATCTCGGCCGAGCACTGCACTGTCTGGGGCAATTTGCAGATGCACTGGAAGCCATGCGGAAAGCCGATGCCCTTGGCTCTGGAAAACCTGGCTGGTCCATGCCATCCGGCCCCTACGTGAAGAGGCTCCAACACCTTATCGTGCTCAAGAACAACGACCCGCGCGAGCCGGTGTCCATGGAGTCCGCCCACAAAGGCATTCGCGGGCAACTCACCAAGGAGGATTTTCTCGACGACTTTCCATTAACTCGCAATTGCTTCCGCAAGAGCTTTCCCATCGAGTTCAAAGGCGGCCAGGCTTATCAGATCGACGTGACCGGCGATTTCGACGTGTACCTGCACATCGATGACGACCACAACTTTGTAACTCTGGCATTCAATGACGATGTTACTCCTCCAAAGAATCTCGACTCCCGTCTGGTGTTCACGCCCCAAAAGGATGGCATCTATCGACTCGTGGTCACTTCTGCCAATCCAGGCGCAACGGGCAAGTTCACGCTTTCGGTCAGCGAGGTGACCAAAACCGGACCGGACCAGACAATACAAGGCGAACTCAAGAAAAGCGACGCGGATATACAGGGCAAATTCCTCAAGTTCCACAAGGTCGACCTCGTCGCGGGCCGGCCGTATGTTTTCGAGTTGGATAGTGCGCGCTTCGACAGCTTTC
Organism: Gemmataceae bacterium; assembly: GCA_035638015.1. Classification (GTDB taxonomy): domain Bacteria; phylum Planctomycetota; class Planctomycetia; order Gemmatales; family Gemmataceae; genus DASRAT01. The sequence continues at coordinate 2,352 of DASRAT010000471.1, forward strand.
TCGCGCTGTTCGATCCGGCTGGGAAGCAAAGATTGGCCTATAACGATGACGCCGGCGAATTCATCTTGGCATCCCGGATCGACTTCACGCCCACGGAAGCGGGGACTTACCAGCTGGTTGTCACAAGCCCAGGCGGCGACACGACCGGCGCCTACACGTTGCGCATCCAGGGATATGAGGCTGTCGCCTCCAGGGCAAAAAAATCAAAGGCAGAAAAATGAAACGGCGGGGCCTGCTTAGGCAGCGCTCCGCAGGCCGCTGAAGGTTCATTGAATCGGCAAAAGCGGCCGGTGAGTCCCAACCGAGAAGAAGGACACTCACCGGCCCGGCCAAGCCCCGGCGCTCAGTCTGCGCGCCGGGATTGTTGGTCTTTTTATTGTAACGCGGACCAATCTGAAATTGGAGACTTAATCGATGTCATTCACCCATTGGCTGCGCAACCTGCGTTCAGTGATCGCTCCGGGCTGGGGCGAACGCCAGCACCGGTCCCGATCACCGCGGCGGACACCCGCGGCAAGGTTCCGGCCGCAACTCGAATTCCTGGAGGACCGTGTGACGCCGTCCACGCTCACAGTTACCACCGCTCTGGACGTGTTCGACGGCGGAACGGCGGCCAACCCTGCCGGGCCTGATAAACGCCTGTCACTGCGCGAGGCGATCAGTGCCGCCAAAAGCGGCGATCAGATCAAGTTCGCCCACGGCCTTAATGGTTCAACCATCAATCTGGATCCAGGCCAAGGTGAACTGCTCGTTAACAAAAACCTGCGCATCAAGGGCTTGGGCGCCGATAACCTGGCAATCAGCGGCCAAAATCTAAGCCGCGTGTTCGAGATAGAAGCCGGCGCTACCGACACCATCTCCGGCCTGACCATCGAAAACGGCATCGTCGGCAGTGCCTTCGGCGGCGGCATCCACAATGACGGGACGCTGACGCTTCGGAGCACTATTCTGTCCGGAAACTACGCCGGATCCGGCGGTGGCGGCATCTACAACGGCAACGGCGGCAAGCTCACCGTCACAGGCGGCGACCAGTCCGACGATTCCAACGACAACGGCCGCCAGCAATGTGACAATGACGATCATGATGACGACCACGATGACGGCGGCGGCAGTAGCACGGTGTCCGGCAACTTCGCGGGTTTCGATGGCCTCGGGTACGGCGGCGGCATCTACAACGACGGTACAATGACCCTCAGCGCCACCACCCTGTCGGGCAACTCCGCCGGACATACCGGCGGCGGTATTTACAACGTCGGCACGCTGATCATCAGCAGTAGCACCCTCTCCGGCAACACCAGCTTCTACGCCGGCGGCGGCATCGCCAACTTGGGAACACTGACGGTCAGCGGCAGCACCATTTCCGACAACTCCAACAGGAACCTCGGCTCCGCCGGCAATGTCGGCGGCGGCATCGTCAACGAGGGTACGCTGACGCTCAGCGGCAGCACCGTGTCTGCCAACTCCGCCTACCGCGGCGGCGGCATCTTCAACAGTTACGGCACGCTAACGATCCGCGACAGCACTTTGTTTGGCAACTCCGCCACCTACGTCGGCGGCGGCATCGAAAACTTCGGTACGCTGACGGTCCGCGGCACCTCCGTGTCTGGAAACTCCGCCACCTATGGCGGCGCCATCTTCAATAACCTAACGGCGACGGTCTCCGTCCGCGGCAGCACCCTGTCCGGAAACACCGCCAATTACGGCGGCGCCATTTATAACTACCAGGGGATTGTGACTCTGAGTAGCAGCACCGTCACCGGCAACTCCGCCACCACCGCCGGCGGTGGCATCTACAACATCAGCATCGGCACTCAAGGCTCGGTCACGGTCACCAACTTCAGCACGATCTGGGGAAATACCGCCCCTGTTGGCTTTGGCGCCGACGTCTTTAATGACACTACCTATGGTGGCAGCGTGCTGTACCTGGATGTGAGCAGCATGATCGGCATCCTCGACGGCACTCCCGCCGTGGCGATCTAGTGGATGCCTGGTGTGCGGCGAGTCCCTTGTAGCACGGCAGAGTAGCCGGGTCTTAGCACGGAAGCGAAGGCCCGGCGGCGTCAACAATAGCAGCACGCCTAATGTCAAGGACAGCTTAAAGCCGTTCCATTGGCACAAAGGCGGAAGGAGAGGGAGTCGAACCCTCAAGGCTCAGCGCTCGGCCGTTTGCAGGACGTCTGCCATCGCCAGTTGGCTTGCCCTTCCGTTCGCAAAGCTGGACCCGAGGGACGCGACCCGGCTTTTCGGGGCTTCCATGAGGATGTTCCCTGGCCGGATGCCCGCTTATGCCTTCATTCCGGTACGGTAGGTCGCTTCGACGCTGTGAGGAGGAAGATGCTGCCGGAACGTATAATAAGCAGGTTTGGCATGCAGCCGCGAGGCGACAGCAAAGGAGACGAAAGATCATGGCAACCGACGAACGCTGGAAACAGGACGGCGTGCGGGTAATCCCCGGCACGGAGCTAGATCCGAACACCGCTCAGACGCCGGGCATGGACCGCAAGGCCGCCATCACCTTCGCCCGCGTGGGCGCGCGGAAGCTGTGGGCGGGCACGGTCCACATCCATCCCAATGCCAAGACGGGGGCGCATCACCACGGGCCGCTTGAGAGCGTCATTTATGTAATCAAGGGCCGGGCGCGATTGCGCTCGGGCGAGCGGTTGGAGTTCACCGCGGAGGCAGGGCCCGGCGATTTCATCTATGTGCCGCCCTTCGTGCCGCACCAGGAGATCAACGCCCGTGCTGACGAGGTGCTGGAATGCGTCCTGGTGCGCAGCGACGGCGAGGCGGTGGTCGTCAACCTCGACATAGAGCCGGTGGAGAAGCCGGAAACCGTGAAGTGGATTGATCCCATCCACCAGAGTTGAGGTGGGAACAGCGGCCGCGCACCAACGTGAACAACCTGCCGTGGTCCGCAACGACGAAGCCAAGGCCAAGCTGGAGCAAGGAGCTAAGGAAGCGGTCAAGGTGCTGGAACATTACCGCAAGCGCATGCGTCCCAGCATAGGCAACAGGTCAAGGCCCACGGCGTTTCATATGGGCGTGGGCCGGAAGGGGGACCGATCATGAGCAAACGTGTCGGACTGACCTAGGCCGCCGTACGGGCCTGCTTTGAACTGCAAACCCAGGCCGATGTGCTGATCGCCCTCTATCTCCTGGTGTTTCCCTACTTCCACACCATCGATCAATTTGACGGCTGGCCGTCCATCAACGACAAGACTCGGAAGGCCATCGCTCGGATGTTCATGGACTTCGACAAAGTCCATCATCCGGAGGTCTTTGCTGGGGGCTTGTGGTTGAATTGCGGCTTCTCTAGGACACACGGCGCCAAGCTGCGCGATTGGGAAGTATCGATTCAGGGGGTCGGTGTCAGAAGGACGCAAGCGGTTGCGTGAGGCTGTCCGCGTAGTAACATCAGCCCCGGCCGCAAGGCCGGGGTTTTTTGTTGCGCAAAGACTTCCGCGGAAGTTTGTTGTCTCTTGGAGAAAACTGAAATGGAACCAAGCACTGCCAAGGACTCGTCAGGGTTTGTCACACTAATTCTCGGATTTGCAGCGCTGACATGAGGCCGCAGCGCAGTTAATACCGTATGGAAAACGCCATGACCGATCCTTCTCACGAGTCCACGGACCTGCTCCGACGGGCAGGCGAGGGAGACACCGCGGCCTTGGGGACGCTTCTGGAAGCGCATCGCAAACGCCTGGGCCGCATGGTGCGGCTGCGCCTTGATCCGCGTCTGCAGGGTCGGGTGGACCCCTCCGATGTGCTTCAAGAAGCATTTCTGCAAGCGGCCCGGCGGTTGGCGCAATACCTGCGCGAACCGAAGCTGCCCTTCTTCTTCTGGCTGCGTTTCCTGACCGGGCAAAAACTGCTGGAGCTGCATCGCCGCCATCTGGGCGCCGAGGTCCGCGACGCCGGCCGGGAGGTTTCGCTTTACCAGGGGGCCATGCCCGAGGCCAGTTCGGCCTGCCTGGCGGCCCAGCTCATGGGAAAGATCACCGCTCCCCTTCAGGCGGCCATCAAGGCGGAGATGAAATTGCGCCTGCAAGAGGCGCTCAACCGCATGGACCCAACGGACCGTGAGGTGCTGGCCCTGCGCCACTTCGAACAACTCAACAACACGGAGACGGCCGAAGCGCTGGGCATTACGCCGTCTGGGGCCAGCAGCCGCTATTTGCGGGCACTCAAACGGCTCAAGGACATCCTTGGCCAGGTGCCGGGATTCATTGAGGGCTGATCGTCTCTCCAGGAGCACAACCATGAACGAGATATTGCGTGAACGCGAGTTGGTGGAGCGGCTCGCCGAGGAGTTCGTCGAGCGTTATCGCGCCGGCGAACGGCCGTCGCCGGACGAATACGCCGCCGCCCATCCCCAGCACGCCGATGAGATTCGTGATCTCTTCCCTGCCCTGCTCTTAATCGAGGAGTTGGCCCACAGTGCGGACAGCGCCGTCGCCGCCGTCCCGCGCGCTGCCGCGGTTGGGCCGCTGGCACAGTTGGGCGACTATCGCATGCTGCGCGAAGTTGGCCGGGGCGGCATGGGCGTTGTCTATGAGGCGGAGCAGGAGTCGCTGGGCCGGCGCGTCGCCCTCAAAGTCATGCACGTGCAACCAGGCCAGGACCCGAAGGTGCTGGCGCGGTTTCGGCGCGAGTCGCGCGCCGCGGCCCAGCTACACCACACCAATATCGTGCCGGTCTTCGAGGTTGGCCAGGAAGGCGGCGTGTGCTATTACGCCATGCAATTCATCCGCGGCCAAGCGCTCGACGAAGTTTTTCGGGAGTTACAATGCTTCCGGTCCAGCAATGTCCCCGGCGCGGGCAAGCCAGCGGACCCCCTGACTCAATCGCTTTGGACCAGCGATCTCGAACCGGCCGGCGGCGCATGTGTCACGCTGGATTACCAGGCCGATGCCGCCCGCCGCACATTGCCAGAGCCAAGACTTCAAAGTCAAGGCCATGCATCAACCGCGACGTTGCCAGACCGCTCCGAGCTGTCGTCGGTGACATCGAACTATCGGCGTTTCTGCCGCAACGTGGCCCATCTCGGCTTGCAGGCCGCCGAAGCGCTGGCCTACGCCCACGCGCGCGGCATCATTCACCGCGACATCAAGCCGGCCAACCTTTTGCTCGACACCACCGGCGTGCTGTGGGTCAGCGACTTCGGCCTGGCCAAAACACAAGGCCCGGCCCTCACCGAATCCGGCGATCTCCTCGGCACGCTGCGTTACATGGCGCCCGAAAGATTCAAGGGCGAATGCGATACCCGTGCGGATGTCTATGCCCTGGGCTTGACCCTGTATGAATTGCTGGTGCTGCGGCCGGCCTTTGACGCCACGGATCGCCTGCACCTGGTGGAGCAGATCGGCAGGCAGGAGCCGGCCCGGCTGCGCGTGTTGGATCCCCGTATTCCCCGTGATCTGGAGACCATCATCATGAAAGCGATCGAGAAAGACCCGCGGCGGCGTTACATATCGGCTCAGGCCCTGGCGGAAGACCTTCGCCGTTTCCTGGCGGATGAGCCAATCCAGGCCAGGCGTATCAGCCCCGTGGAGCGGCTTGGCCGCTGGGGCCGCAAGAACCCGCTGGTGGCGACACTGAGCGCGGCCATCGTCCTGGTGGCGGCGCTGGGCTTTGTGGGCGTGTTCGGACAATTGCAAGTGGCCGTTGCCCATGAGCAACAGGCCAAGAAAAACGAGCAAGCAGCGCAGAAGGAGCGAGATGAAGTTAAGGCACTCAACGAGAAGCTGAAGGCCATCCAGGCCGAGCTGCGGAGTACGCTGTATGCGGCGCACATGAACTTGGCCCAGCACGCCTGGGAGGCGGGTGCTATCGGGCGGGTGCGGGAGTTGTTGGAGCAACACTGGCCCAAGCCGGAGGAAACCGACCTGCGCGGATTCGAATGGCATTTTCAGTACCGGCTTTGCTACCCAGAGCTCCTGACGCTGAAGGGACACGCAAGCTACGTCGAGTGCGTGGTATTCAGCCCCGACGGCAAACGCGTGGCCAGCGCTTCCTATG
>DASRAT010000472.1:0-11646 GCA_035638015.1 Gemmataceae bacterium
ACGCGCAAAATCGGCGAGCTGGCCGCCGACCTCAGCGCTAGCGCCACCGACGTGCAACACCCGTTGCTCAAACAACACGAGAAGATTTCAAACAGCCTGCTCCTGGTCATCACCAGCAATCGCGGCTTATGCGGCGGCTACAATTCGTCGATCATCCGCGAAGCGATGCATCGCGTCCAGCAAAACAGCAAGGATGGCATCACGCTCCACCTGGAGCTTTCGGGCAAGCGGGCCATCAATTACTTCAAATTCCAGCAGATCCCCGCCGAGGCGACCTATACGCAATTCGAGGACAAGGTCACTTTCGAGGAAATAGACACGCTGGCCACTCGCTACATTGCGGCCTATGCGGCCCACAAACTCGACCGCGTCGAAGTGGCGTACATGAAATTCATCAGCAGTTCCCGGCAAGCGCCAGTGGTGGAAACTCTGTTGCCCTTGTCGGAAGTTGCACCCACGGGCGTCAAGAAAGCTGCGAAGGCAGTCGAGTATGAGTTTCTGCCCAGCGCCAAGGGGATTCTCGAAGAGATTTTGCCAATGTCGTTCAAGGTGCGGCTCTTCAAATGCTTCCTCGACGCGGCCGTTAGCGAACAGATTGCCCGCCGCGTCGCCATGAAGGGCGCCACCGAGAACGCTGGCGAGATTATCAAGCAGTTGACGCGGAAGTACAATCGAGCAAGACAGTCGAACATTACGAAGGAGATTTCGGAAGTCATCGGCGGGGCGGCGGCGCTGGAATAATTGCCTCTTGCGGCTTAGCATGGAAATATCATGGTACAACTAGCGGCGGGAACCCTGAAGACGCTGGTGCGCACGCACCTTCAAGCACTGCATACAAGCAGCTGGCTATCAAGCCATTTTCGCAAGAATTACCAGCATCCCATGGCCATTGACGTAAAACCTGAAAGCGTGATTGAGGTGCTGAGCAAAGCCGGTATAAAGTTCATGCTAATGGGCACCCATGCGGTGAATGTTTACCGTGAGCAGGCTCGGGCAACCCAGGATGTTGATGTTTTGGTCCGAACAAAAGACGTGGCTAAAGCAATCAAAGCCTTGAGCAAGGCATTCCCGGGTTTGACGATCAACCACACACCGGTGGTGGCGCGATTTGTCGATCCGGCCACTGAAAAAGTTGTTTTGGACGTGATGAAGCCAAATCAGGGAGTGCTAAAAATCGCTTTTCGCTACACGCGAGCAGTTGACCAAATGCACAACGTTCCGGATTTGGAAATGACCTTGGTATCCAAATTCGCGGCAATGGTTTCGCCCAACCGTCGGCCTGACAAGAAGATGATCGACGGCGGCGATTTCATGAATGTTGTCATGTTTAATCGCCAACACATTGACCTCAAAAAACTCAGACGCCTTGCGGAAAAAGTGTACCGAGGTGCCGGTAAAGAAATCCTGGAAATGATCAACACAATCGACGCCGGTCGAACGCTTGAACTTTGATTTACGGAGTCAACATGGTCAGTGCCAATACCAGCAACAAACTTGGTCGCATCGTCCAGGTCATCGGCTCGACGTTCGACGCCGAATTTGACGAGGGCCATCTGCCCGAAATCTACAACGCTTGCAAGATCGACGCCACACACAGCGGCACGCCGATCCATCTGGTCGGCGAAGTGCAGCAGCACCTGGGCGGCAATCGCGTTCGCTGCGTCGCCCTGGGCAGCACCGACGGCCTGGTCCGCGGCATGAAGGTGGTGGACACTGGTGCCCCGGTTTCGGTGCCAGTCGGCAAGGAAACGCTTGGTCGCGTGTTCAATCTGCTCGGCGAACCCATTGACGGCCGCGGTCCCGTTGGCGCCAAGGAAACGCGCCCCATTCATGCCGATCCGCCGCCGTTCAGTGATTTGTCAGGAAAAACCGAGCTTTTCGAGACCGGGATCAAAGTCATCGATCTGTTGACTCCGCTGGTCCGCGGCGGCAAAGCCGGCTTGTTCGGTGGTGCCGGTCTAGGCAAAACCGTCATCCTCACCGAACTTATCGCCCGCATCGCCAGCCAGCACGGCGGTTTCTCGGTGTTCGCCGGCGTCGGCGAGCGCACCCGCGAAGGCAACGATCTCTGGCTGGAAATGCAAGAAACCAAGATCGGCAAGACCGATCGCTCGGTCATCACGCAGACGGCCATGGTGTTCGGCCAAATGAACGAGCCGCCGGGCGCCCGTCTTCGCGTGGCCCTGTCCGCGCTAACAATGTGCGAGTGGTTCCGCGACTCGACCGGGGCTGACACGCTATTGTTCGTTGACAACATTTTCCGCTTTTCGCAGGCCGGCTCGGAAGTGTCCGCGCTTCTTGGCCGCATGCCCAGCGCCGTGGGTTACCAGCCGACCTTGGCCACCGAAATGGGCGAATTGCAAGAACGCATCACCAGCACGGCTCGCGGGGCCATCACATCGGTGCAAGCCGTCTATGTGCCGGCCGACGATCCGACCGACCCGGCTCCGGCCAATGCCTTCCAGCATTTGGACGCGTTCATTTACCTGGAACGCAAAATTTCAGAAAAGGGCATCTACCCGGCTGTCGATCCGTTGGCCTCCAACAGCCGTATCTTGCAAGCGCAATACGTCGGCGAGGAGCATTTCGCCGTGGCCCGTCGCGTGCAGCAGATTCTGCAGCGCTACCGCGAGTTGCAGGACATCATCGCCATCCTTGGCGTCGAGGAATTGAGCGAGGAAGACAAGCAAGTGGTGCTTCGCGCTCGCCGCATCGAGAAGTTTTTGTCGCAGCCGTTTATCGTGGCGGAGGCGTTCACCAACAAGCCCGGCAAAGTGACGCCGTTGGCCGAGACCATTCGCAGCTTCAAGGAGTTGTGTGACGGCAAGTGGGACCATTTGCCGGAGAACGCGTTCATGTACGTGGGCGGCATCGACGAGGCGGCGGAACAGGCCAAGAAATTGGCTGCGGAACAGAAATAACGGCGAGCCGGGCGGCGGAAGCCGCCGGGTAACCAATAGCGAGCGAGTATGACTCATGGCCGAATTGCAAGCAGCCGCAGGCACGAAACCTCTGCAATGCGTGGTGGTGACCCCCGAACGCGCGGTGCTCGATGAGCCTGCCGATTTCGTGGTGCTGCCGATGTACGACGGCGAGCTTGGCGTGCTTCCCGGCCGCGCTGCACTCATTGGCCGGCTCGGCTATGGCGAGTTGCGCGTCCGCAACGGCCATCAAACGCAGCACTTCTATGTGGATGGCGGATTTGCTCAAGTGCGGGACAATGTAGTAACAGTGCTGACCGGAAAAGCGGTTCCTGCTGCGGACATCTCAGCGGATGCCGCTCGGCAGGCACTTCAGGCCGCTTTGAAACCGGCCACCGGCGAGGCCCTGGAGGCCGCCCTCAAGCAACAAGCGCGAGCGCGTGCCCAGCTTCGCATGGCCAACAGTGCGAGCACGCAGGCTGGCGGCAACCACTAGCATGAAGCAATGCCGCTGACCCCATGAGACCCGCGCACTTTTCGCCAGTGGGGCGCCACCATTTATCAAGACAAAAAAACGCCACGATCACCAGTTAATGCTGGACAAGCCGATTGGATGGCCGTATAAACGAACAAATACATCTGCCGCGACTTTAGCGGTGCCCCAATTCCCCCTTGTCACGGCTATCGGCCCGTCTGGCGGAAAACGGGATTTGGCGCGTGCTGTCCGAATGGGTTTGTGTGCGTGCCAGGCAAGTAAATGGTCACGGTGGTTTGTTGGCTGTTGGAGCCATCCACCGAAATCATGGCGCCCAAATCCTTTCCAACCTCGGCTACCGAGGTAAGGCCAATGCCGTTGGGCCGGGCCGCAAAAAACGGTTTGTGGAGCCTGCATTGAAGTTGGTCGGCCGTTGCGCGGCTGGTATCCTGGATTCGTAGTGTCACAAGCGCGTTGTCTTCCGAAAGCGGGGCCGAGGCAGCGGGCAGAGACGGCGATACCTCCCTCCTGTAGCCTGCAACACAGGTTGGAGCTGTCATGTCGTTCGTTCTCCTGCCCGCTGCCTTGTCCCTGCTGTCTGCTGGCGGCAGTTCACAGTTAGTTGCGAAAAGCAACTCACCCCCCGATGGCATGGCGTCGCGGGCGCTGGCCGCCAAATTGAACAAGATTTGCAAAACCTCGCTCGATCGTGCCCGCACTGCTGGCAGTTGTAATCCCAGCAGCGTCGTGAAATGAACGCGATCACCGACCAATGACCGAAGCGCACGCGCGTGTGTGGCGATCAAATCATTCAGGTCCAACAACAATGTCGGGTTGCCTTGAGAGTGCAGATCGGCCATCGCTTCCAATTCGGTAGTCAGCCGTGCCCCCAGTGCCACTGCATTTCGTAGGTTCTGCAATTCTTGGGGCGTGAACGCTTCCAAGCCACAACGACCAAGCACTTCCTGGCAATGGCTGGCGACGCCGGACAGTAAGCTAGCCAGTTTCGCTGCCATTTCACTGGAGTTTTGGCCCGCCCCGCCTGGCGGCCTTGATGGCTGCCACGATCTCTCCACTGCGCGCAGACTTGGCGGCGAAGCTGCGGACCGTGCAGACAATGCCATTTTGAACCCGGTGGACTGCCATTCGGGAAATGTGCGCATGCTTGTCCTTTCCAAATCAACGGTCAGGCCCACCCTCTTCGGAACCCCAGGCGCGTCACGGTTTATTGGCCTACCGAACCCCAGTGTTTCAGGTGGGCGGGATCCCCGATCCTCTGCCACCAAATCCTTCGTGGCCGGAGTCGCTCAAGACCAGGCCACGACGGTGTCCAAAAGCGATTGTGGGGGTCCGGGAGTGGCAGCCAGAGCATCCAACACCCAGTCGCACATTCCTTCCGCCACCTCGCTGACAAACCTTTCCGGTGAATCTCGCTCAGTCCGAAAGGAGGTCAACGCCACCCGCCGCGCCTCCGCCCGGATCTGTTTGGCGATGACCGTACGGCCCTTGCCGTAGCGCAATTCGTGCCAAACCACATACACCATTTGCGGTCCCAGTTGCCGTTTCAGAATCACGCTGGCTTCGCGGTCGCCGTGGCTCACGCGGTGTGCCAAGGCCCGATACTCGCTTGTTGTTATTGGCATCGCCGTCCTCGCTTTCATGCTCAAAGGTGAATTGCCACGCCGCCACGCTCATCCAAGAAGGTAGCCCCGGGTCGCCGTTATTCCCCAGCAATCGGTTGCCAGGGCCGACAGCGTGCCCGTGGCGTTCCAACTGAGCGTCACCACACACCCGAAACTGCCGTCGCTGGTGACCGTCAGTTGCCTGTTGTTTAGTGGTCCTGGGCCGCTCAACACCACTGTCACTGCCTCGATCGTCTCGTCAGAGAGTTGCCCGGCAATCACCCATTCGTCTTGGTTGCTGGTCCGAGTCATGGTCAAACTGGAGATCGTCGGCGGCATGGTGGTGGCCTCGATCGTAACTTGGTCGGATTGCCCCCCCAGATCGTCGTAGGCGATCAACTGAATGTCGCCCAAATCCGTGGCTTCCTGGGTGAAGGAAAACGTACCATCGTCGTCGACATACACGTCTCCGCCCAGCACGCCGCCAACCATGACCGCCAGATGCGTGGAAGTTCCCGCCTTCACGGTGCCGCTTACCTCGATGTCATGCCAGGTCCTGTTCACCGCCGTCACGGTGATGATCGCCGGCGGCGTCGTGCCCAGCCAAGTTGTCACGGTGGCCGAAGTGGCATTCCAACTGTCGGTCGCCTCGACCGAGATCCGTGCATGGTTGGTCAAACCCCAACTGACGATTGCGGAGAACGTGCCGTCGCCATTGGGCGTCACGTTCAAGTTGTCAACCACCGACGCACCCGACAGCACCAATGTCAAGGTTTGGGGCGATTCGTCGCAGATGTGCCCGGAAATCGTCCAGGTGCCATCGCCGTTGCACGAGGTCGCAAAGTCGGTGATTGTCGGCGCATCATTGGCCACCGTGGCGGCTATGGTGTCGCCCACCAGGATTTTCCCATAACTGGGGGTTACCGTGAAATCTCCCAATGTGCTGGCCTGCGCCGTAAACGAGAAAGAGCCGTCAGGATTGGGATGTACCGTGCCGCTCAAAACACCGTCGAAGGTCACGGTCGCCATCGCAGGGAAAACGCCATTCACCGTTCCGGAGACCTGGTACATGCGGCCCGTGGTGTTGACGACCGACAGGTTGGCGATGGACGGTAGGTCAGGGTTATCGTGCGAGCCGTCGCTATCGGCCTGAGCTGAAGTCCGGCCCCAGCTGTCGACCGCCAAGGCGCCAAAGGAGTTCGTGCCGGAGGGGACGTTGGTGAGCGTCACCGAAAAAAGCCCGTCCGCATCGACCGATGTCGTGGTTTGAGCGCCCAAACCTGCAAGGTGGACCGAAACCGTGTCCGGCGATTCATCGAGGATTTGACCGGACAACCGCCACGAACTGGCGCTTAGCCGCGTTGCCGAAAAATCAATCACCAGCGGCGCTTGACTCGACACGGAACCTGTCACGCTTTGAGAAAACAGACTCTCAATGTCGTACGCCGTTGCCGTGAAACTGCCCAACGCCGAAGCCTGGGCGCTGAAGCTAAACGCGCCGTCGGCGCCGGCTTGAATGCCGCCGTCGATTACCCCGTTGAAGTAAACCATCACCATGCCCGGATCTTCGTCGGTCAAGGTTCCGCTGACCTGGACATTTCGGCCTGTGGTTTGAAGCACGCTCATCGTGTTGATGACAGGAGCGGCTGGGCAATCACGCCTTTCCAACTCTTCCAACCAAGGCCGGACGCCCCGTGCCTTGGGCCGACCCGACCGACCAAACCAACCACTCATGTTGCACCTCTTTGGAGTAACTACACATCCTGTTTTGACGGGCACCGCGAAAGCGAATGACACTTGACAGCCACACCCGAGCGCCAACGTGTGCCGTAAAACCACGACAGGCACAGCCCAAATTCGACGACGCACGGGGCCAAAGTACAGCGCAGCCTCACCCGTCCCAGAACCATGCGCATTGGTTTTTACGCCAAGGCTTGCTTTTGAATGGGTCAGTTCTGTCGCATATCCAATCGAAAAAAGTGGTCGAAAAGTGACCCAAAAACCAGCACTTTTTTCAAGATTTTATCTTTTTACTAAACAAGGACTTGTGGCGAAGATCTTGGCCTGGCTATGATTTCCTTCGTCGCATAAAGATGTAATACTACGTATCACCTACAACCGAGCTGTTTGCTTGCCACCGCACTTCGTTCTTGTGGGCTTGGCCCTGTGAACGCCCGTTGCAAACGCTAACAGAGTTTTCGTATGATGGACTGCGTGATCCGAAATGGCTAATTCACTTGCAAGAACCGAAAGTGGAGTTCCCCTGGAGGAGTTGATCCCAGGGAACCTCACGATTGAAACTTGGGAGAGGTGACCGAGCGGCCGAAGGTGCAGCACTGGAAATGCTGTGTGGGCGAAAGTTCACCGCGGGTTCGAATCCCGCCCTCTCCGATTCACATGCAAAGAGATTTTGACGCGAGGTCCATGGGTCACTGGCCCGGCCGCGCTTGCTCGAAGATCGCCACCCACTCACCATAACGGCGGGCGATTTCCGCCACAGCCGCTTCTCGGGTGAGCTTCTTTTGCCGCCAATCAACGAGCGGATCCCAGAATGTGGTGCGGCCAACCGCGAAGCCAATGAAGCCGGGCACTGGCGCGGCAACCGTAAGCCATTCCCGCACTTTCTTGTCGTCTTCGCCGCGGCCCAAAACAATGCAGCCAACCTGATTCCGGCCCCCCCGCCGCGCCGCCGTCACCATGTTGACGCAATCTTCACGACGGTCCAGGCCTTCGATCTTCCACACGTCCGCCTCGATGCCGGCGTCCTGAAGTTGATGAATTGCTTGCACCATCAGCCCAGGCCGCAATTCCCGGTCAAATTTCTTCTTGTCGCCGCCGACCTGATCGAGTTGCGCCTTCTCGGCGGGAACCAGCAACTCGAACATGAACTTGCGGCCCTTGCCGCGCAGATAATCCGACAGCCGTTTGAGACGGGCCGTTTGCCGCTGGTTGACCGTCTTGTCGCCGCCGGGATTGTAGCGCACCAGCACTTTGAGGAAGGTCGGGTTGAAAGCCTCGACGTGTTTGCCGAAATCCTCGCCGTACTCGAAATCGAACTCGTCCTGGCCGCTCTTTTCGGCGGGACAGGCCGTGTTGTAACCGTTCTTGGCCGCGTCGCGGAGGATGGCGGCGCCAAACTGCTCATCGACGAGAATGCCCGCCTTGTCCTTGGCCAGCCCCCCGGCGACGACCGCTTTGAAGCCGTCGTAAATCACCTGCTTCGCCGCGGCGATTTCCGCAGTCTGCGCCGCGCTCAGGGGGTCCTTGTAGCCAAACATCTTACTTTGAAATGAACCGCGATGATCGAAGGGCAAAATGTAAAGAGGTCTGTCATATCCAACAGTCATGGCATGCTCCTTTGCATAAAGGAGTCATCTTACGGAGAGTGAGTGGCGAGTGGCGAGTGGCGAGTGCCTTCTTGCAGATTGAATAACATGCCCGAGTTCCCCACTCCACAAAATTTCGGGCTTACTCACTCGCCACTCACCACTCGCCACTATTTCCGCCCCAACGTCAGCGGCAACACTTGATCGCGCAGAAACCGCTCTTTGAAACAACCAAAGTGGCTGCCATCGTGGCCCGACCAGCGCTCCGCACCTTGCCAGAAATGCTGACGCAGCCCTTTATAAAGCTGCTGGTCCTCAGCCGAGTTGCCCGCCGGCGTAAAGCCGTTGCGGCCGGCAACTGATTGGCCGACACCGTCGCCGGTGCCCATCGCGAACAGCACCAGGCAGATGGCGTCCCATTCGCTGTGAAATGCATCGATCCCTTCACGGCTAGAGCGCAATGCCGGCCGCAGATCATGCTTGGCCGCGACGGTCGGCGCCAGCAGAATCAGTCGATCAATGGTCTTCGGCGGCATGCGCTCGGCGGCCGCCAACGCCACGCTGGCGCCGGAGCTGTAACCGATCAGGCAAATGCGATCATACGGATGGGTTTTGCGATATGCGATAACCTGATTCGCCAGGCTTTGCCCTTGGGCCTGGTGGTGGTCGTTGTCGTAAAGGTCCGGGAAAACCGCTCCCTTGCCGTGCGACCATTGAACACGCTGCACGCTCATGGGGGCGCCGTCTTCTTTGGCGACATTGGCCAGCGCATCGGAAACCTGCCGCAGATCGCCGGAGCCGTCGGCGACAAAGGTCATGCCCTGTACTGACGACTCCGCCGGCGGCCGGTGCGATTGCGTGTTGACGAGGGCGCAACCCGGCCCAGTGGCGGCAACCAGCAAACACACAATGACCAACCGAAATCGACGCACCATCTACGCACTCCTGGGGAGGAGAACATTATCGAGCGTCGGAAGTCTACCCGGCGGCAGCGCCATGAGCAGCGAAGGGAGCGGGAGAAAATCAATGCAGTGGTTTCACCAAGCGGCAGAATTGGCTCAGCCGGCAAGATTGGGCAACATTCCCTAGATGGCCGCGCCGGCAAACTCGACGCAATCCACCCAGTTGTCTTGTCCAACAAGCCATTGGGCCTGCATGGAATCATATCGGTGAAGTCAAGGCCGGGTCAGCCGGGAATTAAAAAGGCGCTTCACGCCCGTCCTTCTCGACATCTGGTGCCGAGGCGTGGAAGGACACTAATGGAAGATTGGAAGGGAGGAATCAGGAAACGAGGCAACAGCAACTGGTTTTGGCAAACCGTCCGCCATGGTGCTGCCAAGCGCTGTCAAAAAACGCTGGGATTCCCCAACCGGGCGCGAACGTTGCCGGGCGCCGGTGGCAATGCCTCAGGCAGGTGGTCAAATACTGGCGCCGCAGGAGGGATTGTGAGCGCGGGACGCGACGGTCCGACACCTGGCGCGGCTTGCGGCGCTTTTAGTTGCTCCGGCAGATCAGCCTCGCATCCGGTGCATCGGATCTCCCAGCCACCGCCCAGCGCTTTGTAAACCTGAATTAATCCCAGCGCGATCTCTCCTTGCGCTTGAGCCAGGATGTCTTGCTCCTGAACCAGCAACTGTTGCAGCTGCGTAACGCGCGTGAAGTTCTCCAGGCCGTTTTCGTATCGGCCCGCGACCAGCTTTTCGCCCTTGTCGGCCGCGGCTGCGCTCTCTGCCTGGAGCTTCGTGCGCTGCTGCGCTTTGAGAAACGTGACCAAGCCGTTTTCCACTTCTTGCTGAGCCGTCAGCACGGTTTCCTGGTAATGGGCCACCAGTTCCTGGAATTTCGCGTCCTGGAAACGCACGTTATTCAAGAGTCTGCCGTAGTTCAGGATGTTCCATTGCAACGACGGGCCGAAAGCCCCGTTGAAGGCCGATGACCTGAACAGATCCTTAAATTGCGCCGCGGAATACCCGAGCGTGCCAACAAGGGAAATCTGCGGGTAGAATTCGGCCTCGGCAATGCCGATCTGAGCGCACTGGGAAGCTGCAAAGCTCTCCGCGCGGCGAATGTCGGGCCGGCGCCTGAGCAAATTGGCTGGGATGCCAAGGCCAACCTCCGGGGGTGCGGTGGGTATTGGGCCTGTCCCCAGCCGGGTTGCCAGGTCCTCCGGCGGAATCCCCAGCAAAATGCAAAGTTGGTTGGCGCTCAGCCGTTGGCTGATTTCAAGTTCATAAATGGCGGCGGCGGTCTGTTTCAGCAGAGCTTCGGATTGCGAGGCGCTTAATTCACCGTCGGCATCGATCTTGATGCGGGCCAAAGCGATCTTCCAGGTCTTTTCCTGGAGCTTCACGTTTTCTCGGGCGTATTTAATGCGTTGCTCCGTCACCCGCATTTGTACGTAGTTGGTGGCCACGTCGCTCAGCAAGGTGACCAGCACGTCGTCATAGTCGTTGACTGAGGCGTCCAGGTTGTCATTGGCCGATTCGACGGCGCGGCGCAGCCGGCCCCAAAAATCAAGCTCCCAGGACAGGTTGAAACCTGCGTCCCACCGGCTGGTGAACCGGCTGCCCACGGGTCCTCTTGAAACCTGCGCGCTTTCAGCAAGCCAGGTAAAGTCGGCCCGACCAAACTGCGTCTGCGGCAAGAGGTTGCCCGCCGCAATTCCTAGCTGAGCGCGGGCCTGGAGCACGCGAAAGCCGGCCTCTCGCAAAGTGAGGTTCTGACGGTAAGCATGGCAAATGAGCTGATCCAGCACGGGATCGTGGAAAACGGTCCACCACTTGCTTAAATCGTCTGGTTCGCTGCGAACACGTTTGTCGGCGGCGTCAATCCAGTTCGCCGCCACAGGCGCCGGCGGTGGTTGGAAGTTGGGACCAACCTTGAAGCCGTTTTGAACAAACTCGGCGGGCGAAGTGCAACCTCCAAGCCCTGCGGTCACCAACAACAAAACAATCACCAAGGCGGACCGCCTCCGCCTGAGCAAGGGCCGCTTGTGATCACAACCTACCAGTTCACGATCCATCCCCATAAACTGGCCTTCGAGCGAGTTAGCTAAGGATTCAGAATCAATTCAGACCGCATTGAGCATAATCGCTATTATCGGCACTGTCGCGCCACTTTCTGTTGGAGATACCGTGGGGCACAGTGACCTCGTCAGTTGGAGGCATCCGCACAATTACCCATTTTTGACATCTTGCCTTGTCCTTCGTTGCTGCGCCGGCAATCATATCTTCATGATTCGGTGTGCGCGGAGAATCGAGGAGGCCCAACTGTGATTCGAGTCGTCAAGTCGCTGCCGCTCG
>DASRAT010000473.1:0-5821 GCA_035638015.1 Gemmataceae bacterium
ACCGGCCCCGTCGACAGCAACGCGCTTGAGGTCTACCTCCGCACCGCGATCAGTGTGGAAAAGGACGGTTGGGCCAACTTCGGCTATGTGCGCATGCCTGATTACCGCTGGGGCATCTTCCTGGTGCCGCCCGATGACGAACGCAAGATTGCCTTTGGCGACCACAAGGGTCAACCGGCGTGGCAAGAAGTTCCTGGCGAGTACCGCTCCGCCTTGCGGCGTCTCATAGTCACGCAGGGCGACACCGAGCCGGCCTCGGTGGAACAACAGCGCCTGCTAGGACTGACGGCGCCCTCGCTCTACGATTTGCGCAATCTCTTTCAGGTTAACGTGGAAGAAGGCCGGCATCTTTGGGCGATGGTGTATTTGCTGCACCGCTATTTTGGCCGCGACGGTCGCGAAGAGGCCGCCGCTCTCTTGGAGCGCCGCTCCGGCGATGGCAACAATCCGCGCATCTTGACCGCCTTTAACGAGAAAACATCGCATTGGCTGGCATTCTACATGTTCGCTTTCTTCACGGACCGCGACGGCAAATTTCAGCTCGCTTCGCTGGCGGAATCGGCATTTGACCCGCTGTCGCGCACCTGCCGATTCATGTTGACCGAGGAGGCACACCATCTCTTCGTCGGCGAATCGGGCATTGCCCGGGTGATTCAACGAACCTGCGAAGTCATGCACGAACATCACGTGACCGATGCCGCCGCCCTGCGCAAACTGGGTGTCATCGATCTTGAGACCTTGCAAAAATTCATCAATTTTCATTACAGCGTCACGCTGGATTTGTACGGTTCAGAGATATCGTCGAACGCCGCCACCTATTACACGACCGGCCTCAAAGGCCGCTACGCCGAAGCAAAGTTGAGCGACGACCACGTTCTGACCAGTGACCAATATCCGGTCCAAGAGGTGGTGGGTGACCAGATCGTTGCCAGGCTGGTTCCGGCCGTTACAGCCCTGAACGCACGGCTGCGTGATGACTACATTCGTGAAGTCCAGGCCGGCCTGGATCGCTGGAATCGCATTCCCGAGCGCCTGGGTCTTTCATTCCGCTTTGCCTTACCGCATATTGGTTTTCACCGCAAGATCGGCAGCTTCGCCGGCCATCACGTCAGTCCCAAGGGCGATGTTTTGACCGAAGCCGAATGGAATCGTCAAGCGTCACAATGGCTTCCGGACAGCGCGGATCACGCCTTCATTGAATCGTTGATGGGCCGCGTGGTCGAGCCGGGCAAGTTCGCCAACTGGATCGCCCCGCCGGTTCGCGGCATCAATGGCTTGCCCATTGAGTTTGAATACGTGCGTTTCAATTAGAAAGATCTCCCCATGGCCGAAGCACTTTCTACCAGTGCATGGCGACAATTCGGGCAGCGATTGGGGCTATTGCCGGTGCCGGCCCGAAGACTGTTGTGCGTAGTTGTGCGCCAGGCCTATCACGGAACGTTGCGATCCAAGGCGCCGGGCCGCGCCACCATGCCTGAAATCCACGAAGCCTGCGGACTGGACGTGGATGAGTTGCATGGGCTGTTGACTGTCCTAAAGGATTCGCACTTCATCGCTCTTGAAGGATCCTATCCATTCGAGGAAGTGCAGTTGGCGAGCGAACCAGTCGGCGCCGAAAGCATTTGGGAGAGGGTATTGAGGCGCTGTGATTGCACCGGCACGCGGCTAGAGTGCGTCATCGTGAACATGCAAATTGAAAGCATGTTCGATTCCTGATGGCGTGGGCTCGCAAGCGCGTCATTCTCACTTCAAGATCCGACCTGGCCACGTCTACGGCCGAGCCACACGACAAACATGCTTCCCCCCAGTAGCAATCCCGAGACGATTGCGCTGAGCAGCAGCGCCAGCCGCAAGGCTTCGCCGACCCGTGCCTCATCCTTGTCCAGCGGGCGAATGATTTCGAGCACGCCACGCACGTCGCCTTCCTTCCAGTCCTTGCGTGGTGAATCGGGGTGGGTGTTGTGACACTCGACGCAGGTGTTCAGCATGATGCGTGCCTGGGCGTAACGCACGACGCGCTGACCGTCGATCTCGGTGAACTCGTGAGCGGTCTCCTGGCCTTTGGTTTGCCGCAATAGATCGAGTGCTTTGCGTTCGAAATCATCGCGAGGACGGCCGTCGGTTCGCCAGGGAAATGGGTAATCGCTGTACTGACGCACCTTGACGCCGGTTTGACTTGTCTTGCTCAGATCCTCGCCGACATCGTGCAGAAATGTGGCCGGGATGCTGACCGGGACCGTGCCGGGCGTGGGCGGGACCGTTTTGTTGATCGGATAATGAGCTAGCTCGATGCGGTTGACGATGCGGCTGTATTCGTTGTTGGCTTTTTCCAAGAGTTCGGCCTGCTGGGCGGCGCTCTCCAGGGCGCTGGAGCGGACCAGCCTGGCTGACAGCAGCGACATGGCGATCAGCGCCACCACCGGTGCGAGCAGGCCGGCGGCCAGCAGTCCCGCCGGCAATGGGTGACGGCGCACCCAGCGCCACAGTCTCTCCACCAACATCACGGACCGCGCCCGGATAAGCTCGTCCCAGAGAAAACGCTGAAGATCTTCCGCCAGTTCCAGGGCACTGCCGTAGCGTTTGCGAGGTTCCTTGCGAAGGCACTTGAGGCAGATGGTTTCCAGATCGCGCGGCACGTTGGGCTGGAGACTGGTCACCGGCACTGGTTCGTTTTGAAGAACCTGCATGATGGTAACCAGAGGTGTTCCGCCCGTGAAAGGGGGCCGGCCTGTCAGAAGCTCGTAGAGGATTGCCCCCAGGGCGTAGACATCCGCGGGGGGGCCAACCGGCTGGCGTGGGACCATCGCCTGTTCGGGGGACATGTAACTGGGTGTGCCCAGTAATTCCCCAGTGACGGTGGCGCCGCCCAGGTCTGCGGTCACACCGTCGTTGTCAACGCACTTGGCCAGGCCGAAATCAGTGATCTTGGGGATTGCAGATTGCAGATTGGAGAGTGCAGATTTTTCGGCCTGTTCATTGTGCAACAAAACATTGGCCGGCTTGAGATCGCGGTGAATCACGCCGCTGGCGTGGGCGGCGTGAACGGCCCGCGCCAAAGTTTCGACGAGTTGTGCCGCCGCCTGCACCGGCTGCGGTGTGCCGTTGAGGCGCTGGGCAAGGCTGCCGCCGGCGACGAATTCAAGGACAAAGTAAGGCCGACCGGCGGCCTGGCCGACATCGTAAATCTGGACGATGTTGGGATGTTGCAATCGAGCCAGTGCCGCGGCCTCGGCGCGAAAGCGGGCTAACTCCTTTGGCCCCGCCTGGAACCCGGTCAATACCATTTTGAGCGCCACGGTGCGACCAAGGCCCAGTTGCCTTGCCTGGTAGACGACACCCATGCCGCCGCGGCCGAGCACGCCCAGAATCTCGTAGCCCGCGACTTCGGGCAGCGGCTCCGTGGGGCAGGCTTTCAAGCCTGCCCGCGCCGGTGTGTCCCCGTTGCCAGGCGTCGGCCGCGCGACTCGCTCCTTAAGCTCAGCATGGTATTGCGGGAAGCGTTGCAAATAATCGTCGACAGCAAGGTCAGGGTCGCGACGGCGGCGCAATTCGTGTTCCGCGGCAATGAGCTCAAGCGTGACGGCCCGGTCGTCGGCCAGTTCCGGGTAGCGTGTAAGGTACTCTTCTACACGAGCGTCTTCCCCGGCCTTGAGTCGCAGTTCTAGATCGATGTGTACAAGTTCGATCAGCAGGCGGGAGCGCAGCGGAATGTCAGAGGGCAAGAAATCGTCGATCGCAGGCCGTGGCCCCTGACGCCAGGCGTGCTCGAAACGCTTGACGGCGTCCTTGAGCACCAACCAATGCTCGGCGGGCGGGGCCGGGATGTGCTCAGTTTCGGAGAGCATGAAGGGTGTCCAGAGATGTAGCACAAGCTGTTAGCTTGTGTTTGAGATGCACAAGCTAACAGCTTGTGCTACATGGCAAAGCCACATTATTTTAGGCGCTCTAAAGGCCGTCGCGCTGCATTTTTTCGAGCCGATGGCGAACGCCTTCCCGCAGCAGACGGACGGTGCGTTCGGCCCGGCCGAGTTGCTCGCCGATCTCCCGTGTCGTGTAACCTTGCAGGCTCAATTCCAGGATGGGGCGTTCGTCCTCATCCAATTCGGCGAGGAGTTGTTCTACCGTTTCACTCAGCACGGCCGCTTCTAACGGCGTGGGTTCACGGCCGAACGGTTCCCGCCATGTTGCCGCATCGTCCCCTCGCGGCGCGGACACTTCCCGCGCGGTGTCCCGGCACTCGGCCTGATGATAGGCGGCCCGTTCGGCACACTTCCGCACGGTAATGAGCGCGAGCAGGCCCCACAGGCTGTTCCAGTTGACGACTTCCAGATCTCGTTCGCCGTAGCGGTGAAAAAAGCTCTTGAATGCCGACTGGGCCACATCCTCGGGATCAACCTTGTGCCGCAGCCCGGCATTGGTGTGCTTGAGGGCGAGGGCAATGAGCTGATGGGCGAAGCGGCCAAAGAGTTCCTGGGCCGCGGCGTCGTCGCCCTTGTGCAGTTGGGCCAGGAATTCGGCGAAGGAGTTTGACATTGTAACTACCCAACGTGGTGCTCAATTGCCGGGGGCGAAGAAAAGCCGTTGAGTTGAGTAAAACCTGATTGCGTCCCCGATCTGGCGAAAGTCATGGCTCGTCGTCTGATCCTTTATGAGAGCCAACCGCCTCGCATATGCAACAGCCACCATTCAGGCTTGGATTTTGAGCTGTCATGGAACGAAACGTGTCCCGAATTAACTGCACACCGAACATGGAACTTGCAATGGTCCGAATGCACGTTGATGGTAAGCGCGGCCCTGCAAACTGGACAACGCATAGCCGCAAAATCCTCCGCAGTGCATCCCGCAACAAGGCGCTCACGAATGGCATCGACCGCTGCGTAGCGTTCAGTCGTGTCCATTGGTTCGATGCGTTCCAAGGCGTTTTTGTGATCGTGCATGTTGACCGCCAAACGTGGTCCTGATGACAAACTCCGGCCAAATCCCACAAAATTTTTGCCGATTTCCGCCGCCGTCCAGATTTATCAAGTAGAGACATGCCGGGGCCAACCTTGACCACAGTGATTGTACCGTCCAGCATTGGCCCCGGTAAGGACTTCTGCCCACACATCCGAGTTGCGGTGCGGGCCGAACCACTCAAGCAACTCCGAACTACGGACTGGAGAATTAGCTATGCCGTTTGTGAATGTCAAAGTGATCGAAGGCGTATTCACCCCCATGCAAAAGCAGGACATGATCCGCAAGCTCACCGACACCATGGTTTCCATCGAAGGCGAGAACATGCGTGCAGTGACCTGGGTTGTTGTCGAAGAGATCAAGAGCGGCGACTGGGGCGTTGGCGGCAATTGCCTCACCTCCAACGACGTAAAAGCGCTTGCAGCCGGCAAGTCCAGGGGTTAACCTAGACGTTCCACTCCGCAAGCGGAATGGGGCAAAACGCTAAATGACCATGCGCAATTTGGACGTGGGACAGGATTCCCATCGATTCCGATCCTGTCCCCTCATTGGACAGCATCGGAATCCTGTCCTACGATTGACGCGGGAATTGCGCAAGGTGCGATAAGAGCAACTCAGTTGCCAGGCGCATGGTCTGCGCAGATAACCGCGTCCCACCTCGTAATCTCTTTCTCGAAAGGCAATTCTCATGGCACTGTCATGGCTGAAACAAATGGTCAAGTGGAAATTCCGCACGGTACGCAACAAGCGTCAGCAGCGCCGTTTTGTGCCGTCCCTCGAGTGGCTCGGCGAGCGCATCGCTCCGGCGGTGACGGCGTCGTTCGCGCCGGCGACTAATATCCTTACGGTCTTGGGTGACGCCCAAAAC
>DASRAT010000474.1:0-5653 GCA_035638015.1 Gemmataceae bacterium
CAGCACCGGCCGAGGCTTCAAGGGCAACAACGACAGGTCCCCGGCATATTGGGACGTCAACTCGCCCTAAAGAACCGGAACGAGCCGCGACTTTTTCAGCTGCGTCCAAAGGAGACACTGACTCTCCTGGCCTCTTGCTACTTTCATCATAACTGAACATAGGTACACAATGCAAGAGGAAAATCCAAAAAATGTAGCACGGCCTCCCCAGGCCATCCCACGAAGGCAATGCAGCCGAATCGCTGGGTGCCACTGGCGGTTTGCCGCCAGTGAAGCCGCTGCGTACGTTCCAACCGTAACCCGCTACGACGGAGACGATGCCAGTCACCGCGAGATTGCAAGTGGAGTAGTTGGCGGCATTACCATCTCCAAACCGAATCTGCCGATTCAGATTTGCCACGGTTTCACGGCTTTCCTGTGGGCTAAAGTCGTTGAACCAAATTGGAGCTGAGATTGGTGGGGTCGAAGAGTTAGACTCGGTTTAAGTCTCTCCACTGGCGGCAAGCCGCCAGTGGCACCCGGCGTTGACGTACAATTGGGGGTTGTTACTATTCAGCAAGATGCAATCGAAACATAGCTAGCCCGCTTTAATTATGGCAGACTTCAAGCCACAAATCTGGAACGGCGAGCCGATTCCGTATGACGCCTCGGTTGCGGACGTTCGGAGCACGGTCGAGGAGCCGGGACCGAAGGCGTGGGCAGCAATTCGAGCTTTGGCGGACAAGCCCGATCCGGAAGCACTGACAACTCTCGTGCAACTTACTCACTCTTCCGACCCGCATCTCCGCCGTTCTGCGGTCGAGGCGCTCGGCATCCACTATTCCGGCCAATCGGCGTCCGAGGTGGTTTGTCATTTGCTTCATGATCGCGTCAGCTTTGTCGCCCGAGCCGCGGTCGACACCGCCGCAAAACTGCAGCTCACCGCTGCCCATGGACAGGTTGTTTGCTTGGTGAAGGCGGCAGAAGATAGCACCAAGCTCGCAGCGCTGCGTGCCCTCGAAAGCTTGTGGAAGTCGTCTGATTTCGAGTTGGTGTTTGACCTCTACCTCCACGATCCGTCCAAGGAGGTTCGGAAACAGGCGGCTTGGACCCTACAAAAGAACGTAGGCGCGGATCACTGGGAGCACCTATTTTCAGCATGGTCAACGGACCCTTTGCCCCGGCACCGTGTTTGGGCCTGTCAGGTTGCCGAGATGTTCGGCAGTGCAACCATAATCCCTGCGCTGCACGTTCTGTGCGCCGATCAGGATGGTCATGTCCGTGGCGCGGCCAGTCAGGCGGTTGCGCGCTTGAGCGCGGCGCGTGGCACATCCGAAATGGGTGGCCCGCCCTGAAAGCACGCGCACCATGCGCTAACGGCGCGTAATCGAAGGGCGTGCCGATG
This sequence comes from Gemmataceae bacterium, assembly GCA_035638015.1. Lineage (GTDB taxonomy): Bacteria > Planctomycetota > Planctomycetia > Gemmatales > Gemmataceae > DASRAT01. The sequence goes on from DASRAT010000474.1 coordinate 1,385, forward strand.
CACCCGCTGCAGTGACCCCTTTGGAGAAACGCCAAGGCAATCTGATATTGGGTTTTTGCTCGCGGGCGCTTCGGCACGCCCTTCGACATTGCTGCCGCTCCAACTCACAATGCAAGAGGAAACCCAAAAAGAACCGGGTGAGCGACCAGATTGTCGGCGTCCCTCCCTTTAAGTCCTTTTTTGTCAATAAAGCATTGGCCAACCGTGTCGTACGCCCCATCAAAATGGGGGTTGCAAGATTTTTCTTGACAACCTAGACAAATTGTCTACACTGAATTCAGACATGCCGTCTGACCAAGGGCTAGCGCCCTGGCCTTGGTTAGTCTCTTGGCCCCGCCTTGCCTATGTGACCGTGAGCACATGAGTTAGAGTCTCTCATCATTTGCTCATGGGTCGCGGACTAAAAAGAAATCAGTGCTTACGCTGACGTCCCATCCCAGCGGATGACGATCCCGAAAAGCGTGCCCCTATGAAACTCTGGCGTATCGCCATCATCGGCGGCGGGCCTGGCGGCCTGATGACGGCTTATCAACTGCAAAAACGCGCCAATGGCCCGTTCGCCACCACGATTTTCGAGGCCAGCTCACGCATCGGCGGCAAAATCCTCACCAATCATTTCGCCTGCGCCCCGGTGGCCTACGAGGCCGGAGCGGCGGAGCTATACGATTACTCTCGCGTCGGCGAAGATCCACTCCGTGAACTCATCGCGGAACTTGGACTCTCGACACGCCCGATCGGTGGCAGTTCCATCTTCGTCAACGATCAGCTGGTGACAGACATCCACGACACCCGCGACCGATTGAGTGAGTCGGCGTGGACCGCGCTGCAACAGTTCGACCATTGCGCCAGGGATTGGATGACGCCAAAAGAGTTTTACAAATCCGATTGGAAAGACGGCGACCAGGATCCCATGTTGACCGAGAGCTTTCAAGCGCTGTTGGGCCGAACGCTGAATGCCGATGCGCGGCACTACGTGGAGACACTGGTACACAGCGATCTGGCGACGGAACCGCAGCTGACGAACGCCGCCTACGGCTTGCAGAATTATCTGATGAACGACCCCGCTTACATGCGGCTTTACACCATCGACGGCGGCATCGAGCGTTTGCCCCAGGAGCTGCACAAGCGAATCGATGCCAGGGTCCTGCTCAACCAGCCCGTTGTTCGCGTGGAACGCGCGGACCAAACCAGCCTGCGCGTGATTTCTCTCCACGGCGATGAGGCCCTCACGCAAGAATTTGATTTCGTCGTTGTGGCCCTGCCCTATAACCTCTTGCCGGCGATTGCCTGGGGCGGCGAAACTCTCGCCGCCGCCATGCGCCAGCACCATGCCCATTACGACCATCCGGGCCACTACCTGCGCGTCAGCGTCCTGTTTGAACGACCCTTCTGGCGCGACTGCGTCAACGAATCGTATTTCATGCTCGATGCCTTCGGCGGCTGTTGTCTTTACGATGAGTCATCCAGGAATTGGGGCGAAGCTCACGGCGTATTGGGTTGGCTGCTGGGCGGAGCAGCCGCAGAGGAACTCAGCCACCGCACCGATGACGATCTGATTTGATGATGCTCGACGCCTTGCCGTCACAGCTCAGCCATGGACGCGATTTGTTCGTCGAAGGTCGCGTGCACCGCTGGATTGGCGCGGTCAACGGCCTGCCCGCCGGTGTCCCGGCCCGCAATCTCGACGCTCGCCATCAGCCGGAGCCAACGCGCCATCCCAACCTGTTCGTCGTGGGCGATTATCTATTTGATTCCACGCTCAATGGCGTGCTTGATTCCGCGGATTATGTGGCCCAGTGGTTGGTGGAAAAAATGGAAGACGGGCCAACGGCTCACAAAAATTGAGCGCAAAGTTTGGAGATACCATGATCGAAGCTCCCATATTCAATGCCACGAACCTCAACGGTTTCATGGACCATGCCACCGTGCGGCACGTTCGATTCGCGGCCCAGGCCAACGGCGATGACACCGTTTTGATGACCTTCGCCGACCCCACGCCGAGCAAGGCGTTGATCGGCGCCGCCCGGCTGAACGGTCAGCTCGCCGAGCCGGGAAGGCCTGATGTCCTCGACGTCCTTACCGTGCCGTTGCCGCCACAGGACAATCCGAGTTTGCGCGAGCAGTTGAGCAACTGGGTTGGAGCTTCCGCTGTCTCCGGCCTGGCGGCGCCCATCGGCACCGTCTTTCACGGCGCCCATTTGTTTTGGCGTCCCGGCCGGGCCGCAATCCTGGCGGCGCCGGAGCGCATGGACCTGCTGCTGTTGGCGCTGGTCGATTTTGGTTACTATGAAAATGAACTCCGCAAACTCGAGCAGGAAATTGCCGAGGCCTGGCCAGAACTGGAAGCCGATTCGCACCTGGCCCACGAAGTGACGCGGGCCGACCTGGAGCGGCGCGAGCTTGTCGGCCGCCGCATGGGGCAAACGCTGCAACGGCGGATGCGTTTCGCCCGCCTCGAGCCGCACCTGCTGCAAGCACCTGCGCATCTGTCCTTGCAAGCGCAGGAATTGGGAACAAGGCTTCGCGAAAAGAGCCGCGTGGAAGAGCGCCTGGCGGCTGTAGAGCGGCAGCTGGAACTCTTTGGCCACACCTACGAGACCGCCAGTCAAAAGATGGCCGATTTCCGCGCCGGCAGCCAGGAACGCAAGCTGGAGTTGATGATAGTTGTGTTATTGGCCGCCGAGACACTGTTGCTTCTAATGAGCCTACTGTGGACAATGTAGGCCGCCGCCATTGGAATGCGGCGACTTGTCGCCGCTTTCGAGCGCCTACAATCAACAAGAACATCCGCCCTCCAAAAAGCGGCGACAGGTCGCCGCACTCCAAAGGGTGGACGACTATCACGCACTATCACTATCCGATCGAGAACGCCGTTCATGCAGCGATATCTTTCCATCGATATTCTGCGCGGCGTTGCCATCCTGCTGATGGTTCAGGTCCATTTCATCGGCCATCTTTCGCCCTACGAAGAATCGTCCGCGTGGATTTACCTCCCCTCCGGGTGGCTTGGCATGACGCCAGCGCCGCTGTTCACCTTCCTGTCCGGTCTGAGTTTTTGCCTTTGGACAAGGAAACAGGAGTCGAAAGGACAGGCCGACGAAACCATCACCAAGGTCGCCATTCGCCGCGGCTTATTTCTTTTCGGTTCCGGCATCGCGCTCAACGTCTTGGTCTGGCTCCCGGAAGAAACCTTCAACTGGGACATCCTGACTCTCATCGGCGCATCGTTCGTCATACTGGCTTTCGCCCGCAAACTGCCGACCGAGATTCTCGCCCTGATTTGCGGGATCGTGGTGCTGCTTAGCCCACCCTTTCGGGTCATTTCCGATTACGCGGCTTACTGGGACGACTACAACTACGTCTATGACTTCACACTAATCGATGTGGTCTCCGGCTTCTTCCTCAACGGTTACTTTCCGCTCTTGCCCTGGATCGTCGTTCCCATGACCGGTTTCATCGTCGGAGACATCGCTGTTCGCGGCGAGCGCCGATCGTCGGCCTGGCAATGGCGGCTCGCCATCGCGGGCATCGGTTTCATATTGTTCGCGGCCCTCATGGAAATCCTTGGCCCAACACTGCCTGCTCCCCTCGCCAGGCACTACGCAGACGGGCTAACCATGTATCCCGCCTCGACGCCGTACCTGCTCGGCATGTTGGGTCTCAGCATGCTCAGCTTCGCCCTTCTAAACCGCTGGATTGACCGCCGCGACACTACCACGCCTCCCGGCCATGTGGTAAGGTTCCTGCAACTCTGGAGCACTTTTTCGCTGACGGTCTACTTCGTTCACCTCATGGCCCACATTTGGCCGCTTTGGATTTACGGCGTCTGGATGGGTCAAGACGATCCGACTTTCTACTGGCAACAGGCCATGAGCGCTCCAGCGGCATTGTGCTGGACATTGGCTTTTGTCGTCCTGGGCACCCTCGCTTTACAATTCCTGGAGCGGCATAAGAAATACAGTTTTGAGGCGTTCATGCGCTGGCTCTGTGACTGAGGAATGCGCCCTAGTGTTTTGACGCCCGGCTTTGTATCATCCCCACCAAGGAGGATCCTCATGAACACGCAAACGCCCAATGAACTTCACGACTTCCACCACTTTGTTGGCGAAAAGGTCAACAACGGCGGAGCTTCCCTTTCGCCGGAAGAAGTGCTCGACGAATGGCGCAGTCTCCATCCCGATCCCGATGCCTTTGAGGGAGACACCGCCGCAATTCAGGAAGCCATTGACGACATGGAAAACGGCGACGTGGGAATGCCATTCGAGGAAT
>DASRAT010000475.1:0-4009 GCA_035638015.1 Gemmataceae bacterium
TGCGGCAGGGTAATTTGCCGTTGGAAATCGTTTCCAAGGGCCGCTTCGACAAAAGCGAACCGACCATCCACAAAGGCGAAGACCTCGACGTGCCGACCTATATTCGCCGTGGCATCGCTTTGAATTGAAGTCCCATTAGGACCGTGCAGTAACCAATATGCCGGTACTTACCATGCGTGCCCGCAGTCTGTGCCCATTCAGCATGATTATGGCGTGTGCGATCGTCTTGGGCTTTTCTCCTTCTACGCGGGCGGCTCAACCCCGCGGCGCAACCTTGCGTCAGCGCACCTTGATAGACGCCGATTGGAGGTTTCATCGCGGCGACGTGGAATCCAGCAATCAAGTAATCGCCACCAGCTTTGATGATGAACGCAGTTGGGAGCGCGTCCAGTTACCGCATGACTATCAACTCGATGGCAAATATGAGCCTGACCCGGCGGGCACAACCAAGACCACCGATGCGCGCAGGCGCGGATATTTGCCGGTCGAGGTGGCCTGGTATCGCAAACACTTTCTTATCTCCGAATCGGACCAGGGCAAAATCCTTCAACTGGAATTCGGAGGCATTTTCCGCGACAGCCAGGTCTGGCTGAATGGGCAGTTTCTGGGAGACCATCCGGGTGGCTACACGGGTTTCTTCTTCGATATCACCAGGGCCGCCAAATGTGGTTCCGATAATGTGCTGGTAGTGCGAGTTGATCCCCGCCAACGAGAAGGCTGGTGGTATGAAGGCAGTGGTATCTATCGCCACGTCTATTACAGCGCCAGGGCGCCGTTGCATGTTGCCAATTACGGAACTTACGTCATCTCCACCGTGCCCAAGGGCAATCAAGGCGCTAACGCCGAGGCCGAGCTTACCATCCAAACCAGTGTCGAAAACAGCGGGACGACCTCAGCCACCTGCGGCGTGGTATCCGAGATCCTCGGACCCGATGGAACTTCGCTCAAAACGATCAAGACCGAGGACTCCGTGGAGGCCGCCGGTCAGCGCGACGTAGTTCAGCATGCCATCCTCAAACATCCGCAGCTTTGGTCCCTCGAAACGCCGCATCTCTACCAACTCCGCACGACAATCTTGCAAGCCGGCCAGCCGGTGGATTCCACCACGACGACCTTCGGCATTCGCACCATTCACTATGACGCGGACAAAGGATTTTTCCTGAACGGAAAACACATCAAAATCTATGGCGTCGCCAACCATCAGGACCTTCCGGCAGTGGGAATTGCAGTGCCGGACAGTCTGCAGCCGTGGCGGGTCAAGAAGTTGAAAGAGATGGGTTGCAACGGCTGGCGGATGGCGCACAACCCGCCCAATGAAGCGTTGCTGGATGCCTGCGACCGGGTCGGAATGCTGGTGATGGATGAAAATCGGCACCTGGGCGGCGCCCTCGGTGACAAAACTCTGCCCGGAAATATCGAGACCAACCTCGATGATCTCGCCTGGATGATTCAACGCGACCGCAATCATCCCAGCATCATTATGTGGTCCATGTGCAACGAGGAAGGGAAGATGCAGGGCGTACCGGAAGGCGCAAAAATCTTCTCGGCCATGAAAGAGCTGGTGCTTCGTTACGACAAAACGCGCCCGATCACCAGCGCCATGCAAGGAGGCTGGATGGGACAAGGCTTTACCACGGTAGAGGACCTTATCGGCGTGAACTATCACCCGATGCAGTATGATGAAATCCACAGGGCCAATCCGCGGCTGCCCATGTTCGGAAGTGAAACCGCCAACACCAAAACCACGCGCGGCGAATACGAGAACGATTCCTCCAACGGCTGGGCCAGTGCCTACAACATGCTGGAAAATGAGAAGGCAGGAGATAAGTTCAGTGCTGGAATTTGCAAGACGGGATGGCCATTTGTTGCCTCGCGAGTTTTCATGTCAGGCTCATTCACCTGGACCGGTTTTGATTACAAGGGCGAACCCAATCCTTACGGCTGGCCTCAGATCAGCAACAACACGGGTTTGATGGACGTGTGCGGCTTCCCGAAAGACAAATATTACTACCTGCAAGCTTGCTGGTCGGCTAAGCCAACGGTGCACTTGATGCCCATGACCTGGAATTGGCCGCATATGGTAGGGACGACTTCCACGTCGTCCCATGAAATAACGAAGCCGATCCGCGTCATCGCCTTCAGCAATGCGCGCCAGGTCGAGTTGCTTTTAAACGGCAAAAGCCTTGGCACACAAACCATGCCACAAGACGGCTTCTTGGAATGGAAGGTTCCGTATCAGCCGGGTCGTTTGATGGCCAAGGGTTACACTGACGGCAAGCTGACAGCCACCGACCAACTCGAAACGACCGACGCGCCCGTCAAAATCCAGCTTTCGCCCGATCGCACCGTCCTCCACGCCGATGGACAGGATGCGCTGTTCGTTCCTGTCTCGATTTTGGATTCCAAAGGCCGTGTGGTGCCCTACGCAAACAACCGCGTGACCTTCCAGCTTAACGGCGGTGGACGAATCCTCGGCGTCGGCAACGGCAACCCCAGCGATCACGACCCGGACCGAGCCATCGAACGCAATTCCTTCCATGGCCATTGTATCGTCATTATTCAGGCCGGCAACAAGCCCGAGAAACTTCAACTCACAGCTACCTCGCCCGATCTCAAAAAGGCAAGCGTGACCTTCCGGGTCAAGTGAGACGTGTCACTAGAGCCTTGTTCCGTTTTCCGGCAAAATTACTCGCCCTTTCCTTCGCGACATTCCTAACCCTCACCGCAACCGCCCAAACCGTCACGGTGAGGATTGATACCGGGTCCTCTACCAACTCCGAAATCCCCAGCGATTTTCTCGGCCTGAGCTTCGGCATGAGAGCTTTGTTGCCCGATCAGGAAGGCGCTCGATTTTTCAGCCCATCAAACACCGCTCTGATCCAATTATTTCAGAATCTCGGCCTCAGGCACCTCCGGCTCGGTGGCACGACTGTCGAAGCTCCACCGACCACGCCCATTCCAGACACCAGCGACATTGATAACCTGTTTCGGTTTGCACGCACTGCCGGCGTGCGAAAAATCATCTACTCCCTGCGACTCCTTGAAACCAACGCCACCCTGAACTATGCGTCCACAAACGCCCGGCTCGCCAATTACATTTGGGCCAATTACCAGCCCCAGCTCGATTGCTTCGCCATCGGAAACGAGCCGGACCTCGGACGCGTTTACAACCAGGACTTTGCCATTACCAACTTCGAAACTTATCTGGAAAAGTGGCGCCGTTTCGCTGCTGCCATCACCAACGCCGTTCCGCGAGCAAGATTCGCTGGGCCGGACGCCGCGAGTGCCGCCGTCGGCTGGACCACCAGGTTCGCCGCGGAGCAAAAATCTTCCGGCCTCATAAAAATGGTCACAGGCCATTTCTACGTTGGCGGCAAAGGGCGCGATGTTGCACCAAACCGCGGCATCGAAGCCATGTTGTCGCCGGCCTGGCTGGAGGCCAACGAAAGACTTTACCAAAAAGCCGTGCTCCCGGTGCTTGCGGACGGATTGGCTTTCCGTTTCACCGAAGCCAACGACCACTATAGCGGCGGTGTTCCGGATGCCAGCGACACCTACGCGGGCGCCCTTTGGGCATTGGACTTTCTCCATTGGTGGGCCGCGCACGGAGTCATTGGCGTGGATTTCCACAACACTCAGTGGGTCGTCAACGACGTCATTACCCGTGACCCTAACGGCCAGCCTGCGATCAACCCAAAAGGTTATGGCTTCAGGGCTTTTAAACTGGGCAGCCCCGGCCGGACAGAATCCCTCAGTCTTGGAAAGCCTGGCGACCTCAACCTGACCGCCTACGTGGTAAACAATGGAAACCTCCACTTCCTCACGGTGATCAACAAAGAACACGGGACCAAAGCTCGCGCCGCGAAAATAAACCTTCCGGATCTCCGGGTAAGTCACGCCCGTCTGATTCGGCTCAAGAATGCTACTGGCGATGTTTCAGCAAAAACCGGCGTCACACTCGGCGACGCTCCCATAAACGCCCACGAACCCTGGCAGGGCAAGTGGTCCC
>DASRAT010000476.1:0-2237 GCA_035638015.1 Gemmataceae bacterium
TGGATGGTGGCGGACCGTCAACGGCCCAGCCCTCATGGCTGCGCTTAGGCGGCGGACGTTGAGCGAGGAGGAGATTGTCACTGCCCAAAAGCTGATTGCCGATTTGGGGGACATGTCGTTCACCAAACGCGAACGGGCCACAATGGCCTTGATTGCACAAGGCTCCAAAGTGGTCAGTTTGTTGCGCGATGCGGCCAAAACCACCGACCTGGAGCAATCGGGACGCATCGAAACCTGCCTCAAGAAAATTGCCCTCAACGAAGCGCGCGACAAGCTACCGGCGTCAGCGCCCCGGCTGTTGGTGGTTCGTAAACCGGCGGGGGCCACGGAAGCGCTATTGGGCTTTGTCCCCTTCACCGACGATCGCTTGATGAAGGAGGAGATCGTCAAGTCCTTGACAACCCTGGTGCTGGTGGAAGGCAAAGCGGAAGTCACGGTGGTCAAAGCCCTCTCCGACCCATTGCCGGTGCGGCGGATCACCGCGGCCGAGGTTTTACTTGCCTCAGGAGGCTCCAAACATTGGCCGGGCGTCCGCAAGTTACTGGTGGACGCCGACCCCGAAGTGCGGCAACGATCAGCAATAGCCCTGGTGCTGTCCCAGGACAAACAAGCCGTGCCGGCGCTCATCAAGTTGTTGGCGGAGTTGCCGCGCGGTCAGGCCTGGGAGGTGGAAGAACTGTTACACCGCATCGCCGGCGCCAATGCGCCAACAGTCGCTTGGGACAAAGATGATGCGGCGGCGCGGAAAAAACTCCATGCCGCCTGGCAGGCCTGGTGGAAGACCAACGCCGCCGTAGTGAACTTGGCTGAGTTAGACAAAACCTCCGGCTTTTTTGGTCTGACTTTGGTCACGGAGCTTTCTTCCAAAGGTGCCGCTGCCAATCCGTTGCCCGCCGCCGGCAAAAAGAAAGCCGCTGCCGCACCTGGTGTGGTTAATCCCGGCCATGGCACTGACCGCCTGGTGGCGCTTGACCGCAATGGCCAGATCCGCTGGCAGATCGACGGCATGGACTATCCCATCGATTTCCAAATCCTTCAGGGCGGCCGCGTGCTGGTAGCCGAATACAAGGGCAAACGCGTCACAGAACGCGATGCCGCGGGGAATGTTCTGTGGGAAGTGCCCAATTTGCCCGGCGCGCCGATCAATGTGCAGCGGCTGAGCAACGGCAATACCTTTATCGCCCTCTATAACCCCACGACAGCTGGCGGCCTGGTCATGGAGGTGGACCGGTCGGGCAAAACGGTGTCGTCGATCAATGTTGGCGTAGGCCCCGCAGGGCTGAATAATGTGTGGGCCCGCAACGAAAGCTTGCTGATCGCCGCCCATAAAACCGCCGACGGGCATTTGATCTGTTTGTTGCTCAACAACGTCTGCATCCGGTTCGACGCCACGGGCAAAGAGATCAAACGTTTTGGCGTCACCGGGATCAGCAATGCCGTGACTTCTCGCGAAGGGAACATCGACGTCACGTCCAAGGGCCACGTTCTAATCCTCCAGGGCCTAAACACGGTGGTGGAATACGACCCCGATGGCAAAATCGTCTGGCAGATGCCAACGCCAGGACACCGCCCAACCCGGCTGGCCAACGGCAACACCTTGGTCGCCTCGGAAACCAACGGCGTGGTCGAACTGGACAGTGCCGGCAAGACCGTTTGGCACTATCAACCGCCGCCGGGGAACAAGGCTTTGCGAGCGCGGCAAGTGGGCGATTCCGCGGTCGCAGCGCCGCGACCCATCCTGAGCAAAGGTTCTTTGGCCGCTGGAAATCATGAATGAAACAGACGTGCTGCGTTTGGCGAAGACCGGGGAATTGCTCAAACAACGCCCGCAGGAACGACAATTGACGATCTGCCGGGCTAGTCCCGGCGGGCAACCCCGCCGCTCGTTTTGTGTTATGTCAGCGGAGAATATGCCAATGCGATTTGTTGCTTTCTTGATTGTGGCGTGCGCAACGGCTTTGGCGTCCACGGCTGCCGAACCGCGGCAGCAAAAAGATCCTCCTGCCAAGGGCGGACCGGGCGGTTTGTCACCGCTTGCGGACAAGCTCTTTGACACTCTGGCCAAGGGCGCGGACGCCATCATGATTGCCGATGCACCTGCATTTCTAAAAGCCGATTTGGAGGCCTTCGCCAAGGCCAACAACATTAAAAACGGCATGCTTGACCGTAAGCAATTCGAGGCATTTGTTCAAACCGGCGTCGGCATTGGCGGCGCCATCGGCGGCGCCGGCGGCAAG
>DASRAT010000477.1:0-3446 GCA_035638015.1 Gemmataceae bacterium
ACCACAACCGTTAAGGCATCGTAGGCGATGGGTAATTCGATGTACTTGATGCCGGCGGCGGCGCAGGTGGCCATTTCCGCAGCCAGGATCGGCCGGGACGCGTCAGATATGTCCGTCTCCCCGCGGCAGAATCGCTTGAAGCCGCCGCCGGTGCCGGAAATGCCTACGGTGACGCGCACCTTACCGCGTTTCTGAATTTGAAATTCCTCGGCAACTGCCTCCGTGATCGGAAAGACAGTGCTTGAGCCGTCGACCTTGATGGTCTGGGCGCTCGCCAGCCGGTCCAGTCCGAGGGACAGCACGCTGAACGCCATGATTGCCGCTGACATCCTGATTTTCATGATTTCCTCATAGATTCCAAAAAGGGGTCCAACTAAAAACCTTAGCCCGCCTGCTTATTGACCGACGATGGCAATTCCACCACGCCCGCCGCGCCAGCAGTTTGCTCGGCGGCTGACGCCCGCAACTCGAGTTCCGCATCCTCCAACCGAGTGTGGCGCACGTCCTTGCCGTGTACGGTGTAGATCACGTACTCGCAAATGTTCTTGGCATGATCGCCGATGCGCTCGAGCGAGCGTACCACCCACATCACATCAAGTGCCCGCCGGATAGTGCGCGGATCTTCCATCATGAAGGTAATGCACTGCCGATGAATTGATTCATACTCTTCGTCGACTGCACGATCCCGACGGGCGACCTTGAACGCCAACTCGGCGTCCAGCCTCGCAAATGCATCCAGAGCCTCGCGCACCATCGCAATCACGAGCGCGCCGATGTGTCGCAGTTCCCGGTGTCGCGAGCGCGGCCGCTCGACGCCACCCATGTGGATGGCGATCGTTGCGACCTTCTCGCTTTCATCGCCAATTCGTTCCAGATCAGTGATGGTCTTGAGCACCGCGATCAACAGCCGCAGATCGGTGGCGGCCGGAGAGCGCGTGGCCAGGATCCTGCTGCAATCCTCATCAATCGAGCGCTCCATCTGGTTGATGCGCAGCTCCTGCTCGGCCACCGTCGTGACCACTTCGGAATCGCCACTGTCCAGGCCGCTCATGGCCGTGCGCAACTGACGCTCCACCAGCCCACCCATCTCCAGCACGCTGGCGCGAATGCGCTCCAGATCCTCGTTGAAGCGGCTGGAGGTGTGGTGGCTAAGTCCTTCGGCATTCATGGCGAAGTTCCCGAAATGCGTCAGTACCGGTAGTTCAAATCGAGCTGGTAGCGCTTGTAGTCCAGATCGTGTTTGCTGTCGGTGGAAGGCACCCCGTCGTTATTGAGCTTATTGAGGAACGCCGTGAAATTGAATGTCCAGTTAGTCGCCAACACGTAGGCGCCCTTGAGCGCCCAACCATTAGCGTCCGTCGAGCCGCCGCCAAAGTCCGAATCCACGAACTGGCCGAACACGCCATCCTTTTTATTCTGCTCCCACTGGGCACCAAGTTCCCAACTATGTGGTGCGCTAGCCTTGTTGAAGATGATGCCAAACGCCGCGCCGTCGTCCAGCTTCTTGTTTACCTTTGGATTTATCTCGGCGCTGGTATTCTTCATGTAATCGGCAAACAAGGTGAGCGGGAACCGTCCTACCTTGGTGTCCCACTGCAATAGCACGCTCCAGAAGTCAAAGTCGCTGAGCAGTCGCGTGCAGTCCGTGCTGCTGCCGACTTGCGAAGCCGGCCCGGTGTAGGTGGTGTTGCCGAAGGAATTATCCCCGGTGCCTACCCCGCCGCCGAAGGCGCCGTCAATGGTGCACGTAGTGGTCGTCACTGGACCGCCGCCGGGCGGCGCAATGGTGGTCGAGCTGTACTTCACGATCTGGTCCTGCACCCCGTTGATGCTGTTGTACGAGGCAGCAGCGGTCAGGGTATTCACGCCAAAGGTCGCCTTCCAACCCAGCTGCACCTCCGCCATCGTTGCATCGGTGCTCGCTCCCTCGTTGCCGGTCACGTTGCGCTCGGCCAACGTTGTGTAAGAGGCATTGGCGAACAGCGGACCGCGCGTGAATTTCACCGCGGCGCCTTCCGGGGTCAGGTCCTTGTCCCAGAAATAGCTCTGAGTCGTCACCCACGGCTGCGGCATCTTACCGAGAATGAGATCGAACATCGGATCTGGGTGCCAATCCATGTACGCCAGGTCGAAGCCAATCGACTTGCGATCCCAGGTGGTGCCCAGAGTCTGGTTCGTGGAGCGTGGGCTCTGATTGCCTTCGCCGACGGTCGACAACTGGAGTTTGACGTTCACTGTGTCGTTAACCTTCGCTAGAACTCCGAAGCGGACCCGGATCCGATCGCGTTGGCGCGTGTGATCATCAGAAAGGTTGTCTGCTGCTGTGTCGACCATCTCGTGGCGGAAGCGGAAGTCTCCGCTCCAGGTGTACTTGTCTGAGGCCGCCTTGAGTGTGGCGACATCGGCCGACTGCACCGCGGCATCCTTGTGTTGGGCGGAGGCATTTGCTTTGAGGTAATCGACCGTTGCCTCGAGTCGCTCCAATTGTTGCTTGAGCGCTTCGATTTGCGCCTGCGCGGCGGCAAGATCGGCCGGCGAGCCGGCTGTCTGAGCGAGCAAGGGTGTAGCGACGCCAAGCGTGAGGGCGGCGGCGCCGGCGATGAAGGCTTTATTCATATTCAATGTACCTTGAGGTGAAGCCGTACAGCGGCTGGGCGCTTTTATACTTGCGGTGTGTGACGGTTTTGTGTCACTCCCTCTAATTGCCGGAGTATTGCTGTTAGATGACGCCGGCAATTGCTTGCACGAGTTGTGTTTTCACCGTATAAGGCGCGTGCCTGCAGGCGCCGATACGAGAAGCCATTTGCCCACGTCCGCGACAGTTGCGCTCACTCAGGAACTGATTGCCCGAGCTTCTGTGACTCCGGACGATGCGGGCTGCCAGAAGCTCATCGCCGGCCGCTTATCGAAAGTCGGTTGTGAGATAGAGCATCGCCGGTTCGGCGAGGTTGATAATCTCTGGGCGGTGCACGGACGCGGCGGGCCGCTTCTGTGCTTTGCCGGCCACACCGACGTCGTCCCGCCCGGCCCACGCGCGGCCTGGAACTCAGACCCGTTTCAGCCGGATGTACGCGACGGCGTTTTGTATGGGCGCGGTGCGGCGGACATGAAAAGCGGCATCGCGGCCATGGTGACCGCGCTCGAAACGTTCGTGTCCGAGCACCCCGGCCACCGCGGCTCAATCGCCCTGCTGATTACCAGCGACGAGGAAGGTCCATCAATCAATGGCACCCGTCGTGTAGTTGAAGAATTGCGCGCGCGTGGCACTCATATGGATTGGTGCGTGGTCGCCGAGCCATCCAGCCAACGGCAGACAGGCGATACGGTCAAGATCGGGCGCCGTGGTTCGCTCTCCGGCGATCTCACCATTCACGGAGTCCAGGGACACGTGGCCTATCCGCTGATTGCGGACAATCCCATCCATCGCCTGGCACCAGCGCTGGCCG
>DASRAT010000478.1:0-5039 GCA_035638015.1 Gemmataceae bacterium
TAGTGAGCGCGTTGCAAGTATTGTCGGGCGTACCGGAATTGGTTGCGCTGACGTGGCTGGTGGTGGCAGGCGTGTGGCTATTAAGTTTTATCCAAGGGCAGCCTTCGCGATGGCAAATAACAGGGCGAACGATTGGCATCGTTCTTTTGGTCACGGGTTTGACCGCGGCGCAGATGTTACCGTTCTTCGATTTGCTGGCGCACTCCCAACGCGACCGTGGATTTGTCGGCACGAAATGGCCTATGCCAGGTTGGGGGTGGGCCAATTTTCTCCTGCCTTTGTTTCACTGCTTTGAGACTCCGCAGGGACAGTTTTTCCAATACGGCCAGGAGTTTCTTTCTTCTTATTATTTGGGGATCGGCCTCTTCGTCCTGGCGATCATGGCCGCATGGCGGGTTCGACAAAAGCAGGTCTGGCTGCTGGCGGGATTGACCCTATTCAGCCTGATCATGGCGCTGGGTGAAAACGGAAGCCTGTATCGCTGGCTGAAGAATTTCGTTCCGTTGCTGGGCATCGCGCGGTATCCCGTCAAATATGTTTTTTTGGCTGCATTCGCGGTTCCTTTGCTGGCGGCTTATGCGATTCGATTCCTTGACGACCGTGCCACATCGAATCGCGACAGTACGCATCGCTACCTCTGGTTGAGCTACGCGTTGACTAGCTTGCTGATGGCCGTGATGCTTCGCGAGGCGCGCGCTCATCCGCTGGCCTATGACCAATGGGATGTCACTTGGAGAAACGGATTGGTGCGGATGATTCTTTTGCTTGGATTCTTCGTCGCGTTGCATTTGAGAAACAAGCTCGTTCAACCGATCGGACTGATCGTGGTATCGGTTGGATTGCTGATCACTCAAGCACTCGATATCATCACATCGACGGCGACACAAAACCCAACGATCCCGGCTTCAACATTTGAGCCCGGCATCTGGCAAAGCAGCTTTCCATTTGCTCCTCCTAAACACGGTCAGGGTCGCGTCATGATCAGTCCTGATGCTGAGAAGGTGCTGAACAGTAACAGCGTTCGCGATCCCGTGCAGCAATTCATCGGCAAGCGGTTGGCGCTTTGGTCCAACCTGAATCTGCTGGAAAACATTCCGAAAGTGAACGGCTCCTCCACGCTGCAAGTGCGCGAACAAATGTTGGTGCAAAACACGATCTACGCCACAACCAACAATCCATGCACGGGTCTGCTCGATTTTCTGGGAGTTTCTCTGGTCACGACTCCCGGAAAAATCGTGGAGTGGAGTCCGCGCGAAACCTGGCTCCCATTGGCAACCATCGGATCAAGACCTTTATTCACCGATGCGACCAATGCGTTAGCGGGGATTCTTGCTCCGGGATTTGATCCGCGCCACGAAGTTATTTTGCCTGCGGCAGCGCAGTCCTTGGTTGCTGTGACGAATCAAACGATGGCTCGGATCACCTCGCGCCGACATCGGGCAAACCGAATTGATCTCGAAATTCAAGCGGAGCAGCGAACGCTGATCGTCCTCGCACAGTCCTATTATCATTGCTGGCACGGGTCGATTGACGGACGGTCCGTGCCGGTATGGCGGGCTAATTTTGCTTTCCAAGCCTTCGAAGTTCCCGCCGGTCAGCATCGCGTCCAATTGGTTTATCGCGATTGGAAATTTTACACAGGAGCTATCGTCTCACTGAGCAGTTTGTGTTTCTGCCTGATAATCTATTTCCGCAAAAGAAACTGACGACCTATGCCGAGCCGGCGAGTTCGACAAATACGTCGCGTGGATTTCCTATGCTGGTCCTCGATTCCTGACAAGGAGGCGAGGAGTAATGAGTATCTGGCTTTGGAAAGAACCAAACTTTTACGGCGCAACTTCTGAAAAAGAAAAACCCTGAGCGATCTGATGCGGCCAGAGACTAAAGCGTGTGATCGGGAACGTTGCAGGTCGGGCGCGCGTCAACTGCATTTATGGAATAGGTGCCACCAGCGGGGCAAGATGGTTCGTCCCGAATGTATTTCGTGGGGCCATACAAATCAGCCGTAGTCGGCGTGTCGGTACCGGTTTTTTTGTTTTCCAAGGCCCAGGTCGCTTTGGCGCCTTCGATTTGTTTAAGGTTGGCAATGCAGGCCGCCCGCTGGCTGGCGGTGCGGGCCTTGACGAAGTTAGGAATGGCAATGGCGGCCAGCAAGCCAATGATGGCCACCACAATCATGATTTCCACCAACGTGAAACCAGTGCTACGGACTTTGGTCAGATACATAACAGTTATTTCATTCCTCGCGGTGTGAAAAAAGTGAAAGGCGGGTTAACCTCGCTGCAAATCCAGTTGTTAAGCATTGCCTTTTACCGACCGCAATTAAATCTTCATGAGAATACGCCAGAGCAAACAACTTAAGCAAGCCTTTCATTCGCCAACGGCGATTCGCCAACCCGCCGACCACCTTGGTCCCGCGCCATTTGTTCAATAGCTGTCGGTCCAAACACCCGTCGGAGAGTTTGGTTTCGATAAAATTGCGAGTGGCAAATTTTCAGAGGACTTCTCAGGGAACAAAAAGTATCTCGTTACAATCGGATTGTTCGTCTTCCCCAATGAAATGATGAAGCTTCAGATGAATCGCCCTGATCACAAAAGAAAAAGGCTTGAAGAGCACTGCTCTTCAAGCCTTTTGAAGTTCGAAAAATTGCTTACAGCGTGTGTTCCGTAATATTGCAGGTTGGCTTCAAGTCAACCGCATTGATCACGTAAACGCCGCCGCCGGGGCAGCCGGGTTCATCACGAATATATTTGGTAGCGCCGTACAGGTCGCCAGTGGTCGGCGTGTCAGCGGAGGTCTTCTTGTTTTCCAGCGCCCAGGTTGCCTTGGCTCCATCAATTTGTTTGAGATTGGCGATACAGGCACTCTTTTGACTGGCGGTGCGGGCTTTGACAAAGTTGGGAATCGCAATCGCGGCCAACAGACCAATAATGGCCACTACGATCATGATTTCCACCAAGGTGAAAGCTGCTTTGTGGGATTTGTTTACTTGCATAGGTTTTTCTATTTCTCCGGCGTGAACGAAGTAAAAGGCGGGTTAATAATAGTCTGACTTTGGTTGTTCACATATTGCCTTCTACCAACCGCCTCCAGAGTAGCAGCACTTGTGCCATAGTTACCATGAGCGCGAATTTCATTCGCCCTTATTCTCATAACTGCGTTCGAGACCGCAGAATTCTGCGCCCTGAACCGTGTCTGAAGTTTGAATTTCTTGAAGGACTGTTTAATCCTGGCACCGACAACGACCGCCAATGAAATAGATGCGGTTTCCACTTTACTCAAAGTCTGTTCCACTATGGGAGCACCTGCCCAATTTTGAGACAAAAAAGGGGCCTAAGTTATTTCGTCCTTAGGCCCCTTGTTGAGCGAAAATGGGAGAAGATTAGATTAGAGCGTGTGATTTGAAATGTTGCAAGTGGGTTTGGTGTCCACCGCGTTGATCACGTAAACGCCACCACCGGGGCAGCCGGGTTCATCTCGAATATATTTCGTTGCCCCATACAGATCGCCAGTGGTTGGCGTGTCTGAGTTATTCTTTTTGTTTTCGATTGCCCAGGTCGCCTTTGCGCCTTCGATTTGCTTCAAATTGGCAATACAGGCGTTCGTTTGGCTGCTGGTACGTGCTTTTACGAAGTTTGGAATCGCGATCGCTGCTAACAGGCCAATGATAGCCACGACGATCATAATTTCGACTAACGTGAATCCTGCGTGACGGGACTTATTTAATTGCATAACAACTTACTCTTTCTTTCTGCGCGGTGTGAACCAAGTAAAAGGCGGGTTTAAACTAATACATGTGGTCGTTCACGAATTGCCTTCTACAAACCGAATTGATCAGAGCAGGCGAGATGCCATTAGAAACCAGCTCAGGCAAAATGCCATCTTACTCAGCCAATGGGAGCGCCATCGGCCGTTTCATCAGATTTTTGATTAATGCATCGATTGGCTGATTGGGTGCAGTCAGAGATTTTGGCTCGGTTCATCTTCTCGGCAAAAAAAGATTCTGTTCTTGGGTCTTGTGATCATTATTGGCACAGTCCGTCCCGATTATGGCAGACCAGATTACCAAGGGCGTTTCTTTGAATGAACGATTGGCGCATAATTGGTTCGGACCCGGTCGATTTAGCCTCATTTTGGCGTTGATCACGCTTGCAAGTTTTCCCGAAGTCATGCTGGGACTGAAGACGTTTGTTTATCGGGATTTCGGTCTATTCAGTTATCCGTTAGCCTACTATTTTCGCGAATCCTTTTGGAGAGGCGAACTACCGCTTTGGAACCCACTGAGCAATTGCGGGATTCCATTCTTGGCGCAATGGAACACTTTGGTGTGCTACCCCCCCAGCCTGCTTTATTTGCTGCTGCCGTTGCCATGGTCACTGAACTTTTTTTGCCTTGTTCACTTGTTTTTCGCGGGGCTGGGAATGTATTTCCTGGCCCATCGCTGGATCGGGAACAGATTGGCTGCAGCGCTCGCCGGTGTGGCTTTCGCTTTTAACGGGTTCACCCTTGCCTCCCTCATGTGGCCGGCGATTATTGCCGCCTTGAGTTGGATGCCCTGGGTGGTCTGGCGAGTGGAAACAAGCTGGCATACGGGTGGTCGCAAGGTCACTGAAGCCGCTTTCCTCAGCGCGATGCAGATGCTGACGGGTGCGCCGGAACTGATCTTATTAACTTGGGGTCTTCTTGCAATGCTCTTGCTTCACGCGCTTTTCAGTGGCACAGGCAATTGTGCCTGCCTGATTGCCCGGTTCGTTGGTGTTGTTGCCCTGGTCTGCGGCCTTTGCGCGGTGCAGTTGCTGCCATTTTTAGACTTGGTGGCGCATTCGCAAAGGCAAATGGACATTGCCTCTTCCCATTGGAGCATGCCGCTTTGGGGCTGGGCAAATTTGTTTGTTCCACTATTCCGGACCAGCGAAGCGGCATCAGGAGTGGCCTTTCAAATTTCGCAAAGCTGGACCTCCTCTTATTACCCCGGGATCGGCACTCTCGTCTTGGGGCTGTGGGCGTCGGCAAGAGTCAAGCCTTCACAGTTACTGTT
>DASRAT010000479.1:0-9857 GCA_035638015.1 Gemmataceae bacterium
GAAGCGGGAAGATAATGTGTACCCCATCAGCTGGGTGTCAACCTTCGGCAAAGGCCGCACGTTTTATTGCTCGCTGGGCCATCGCGATGACATTTACTGGAACCCTGCTGTGCTGGGCCATTACCTGGCGGGATTCCAGTATGCCCTCGGCGACCTGGAGGCTGACGCCACGCCGACGGCACCTAAAAAGTAGTGCAATTTTATTCGTAGGACGGCCTTCGCAGGCCGTCCTTGGTGCAATGGACGGCCTGGGAAGGCCGTCCTACTTTTTCCAGCGGTGTTGCCATGTTGAAACGCCTTCTTTCCCAAGTCCTGGCATTGGTAATCGGCCTGGCGGTTTTCGACAAGGCCCAAGCCCAGGAACAATCCAACTGGGCCGAATCGGTCAAACTGCCCGCCGACGAGAAGCCGATCAAGCTCTTCAACGGCAAAGACCTCAGCGGCTGGGAAGGCCAGATCGAAAAATACTGGTCGGTTGACGGCGATTCGATCAAGGCAACCAACAAGGACAACGTCGCCGCCAGCACTTATCTCTTCACCAAGAAGAATTACCGCGATTTCCGGCTGTTGCTAGAGATCAAGCAGACGCGCGGCAAAGGTCTTTCGACGATGCACTCCGCCGTCGCCTGCCTGGGCGAGAAGTTCACCGATAAGGGCGATCCGTTTTCCTTCAAGGGGCCGCTGATTCTGCTTTGCGATGACTGGGGTTACTATGAAGTCAACGGCCGCAAACGGGTGGCTCCCGCTGGCCAGAAGGGTAACTTCCGCTTCCCCGGCGAAAAAGTGGGTGACTGGAATCGCATTGAGATTTTGGTCAAAGGCGACCGCGTCCGCTATGCGGCCAACGGGCAGATGGTCACCGATGTCACCGAAAAGGCAGGCATTCTCAAGGCGTCGCCGATTGGCTTGCAACTACATGCCAATAAGGATCGGCAGGAGTGGCACTTTCGCGGGTTGATCTTGGCGGAGAACCCGCAGGATCGGTTGCTGACTGTGAACGACGCGAAGAAGTAGCCAACGCCCACCCGCTGAGGCCCTCATTTCTTTGCAGTGGTAAATCCCGCCGCTGGCTCCCAGCGGTCTTTGCCGCTCAGCACATTCTCGATGGTGTATTCCTTCGCCTGATCCGCCGTCAGTTGTTTTGACCACTTCACACGCTGCGAAACATCCAGCAGCTTGCCCGTCAAATCCATGCTGCCGAATTCCACGTAGCGAGCTGTCTTTTCATTGGCGGCGTTGTTCCAGTTGTCCCACCCGACCGCCCGAATGTGCGGCCCCATTTTGCAACGAATATAGGCCGCTTGAGCGTAAGGCCGCCAGGGCCGGCCAAGGAAAACCGTGTTGGGCTGCTTGGCGGCGTTGTCGGTTGCCGTCAACGTGCAATCGAGGAAAATTAAGCCATGCGGCACGTTCTGCCCGGTGCTGGCGGCAGTGATGTAGCCCTTGTCGCTGCTGTTGATGGTGCAATGGTCGAACACCGCGGTGGCGTCGCCGAAGATGAAATCGACCGTGCCGGTGACGTAACATTCCTTGTAATACTGGCGAGCCCGGCAAGGATAGAGCGTGTCCTGAAAACCCAAGAAACGGCACCGATAAAAAGCCAGCTTGTCGGCCTGCGGCTTGATGGCCACGGCCTGGGCGATCTTGGGCGGCGCGGAGTTGGAAAAGGTAAGGTTTTCCGCCGTGAAATCGCTGGCATTGATAAAGGTGCTGCTGCTGTCGCTGGTGCCCACCACGCCGCCGCCGGGCTTGGTCGACTTGGCGGTCAGATTGAACGTCAGCACCACGTCCTCAGGCTTGGCGCCCGTGCCGATCAGACTCAAGAAGACCTTTTTGTCGGGAACGCGCAGCTGCTCGGAATAAGTGCCAGGCTTGATTAGGATACGTGTGCGCTCGTTCGCCGTGCCCGCCGGCACGGCGTTGATGGCGGCTTGAACGGTCTTGTATGTGCCGTCGCCGCCTTTGGCATCGACGACAAAATCCTTGGCCTCGGCAGTGCAATGAAAACAAGCGTTGCCCCATGCGACAACGAACACAAATGCCAGGAGTTGCAAAAATGGTCGGTGTCGCATGGGGAATCTCCGCGCGTTATTAGTCGTATTCCGTCTACTATTTTTTTGGAAGCCACCCGCGCTGCACCAGCACTTCCGCGATCTGCACCGCGTTCGTCGCCGCGCCCTTGCGAAGGTTATCAGCCACCACCCACAGATTCAACCCATTGGCGATGGTCGGATCGCGGCGAATACGACCCACGAAGACCTCGTCACGGCCTTCGCAATGCAGTGGCATTGGCACTTCACCCTTGGCGAGATCATCGACGAGAATGATCCCAGGCGCACGTCGCAAGGCCTCGCGGGCTTGCTCGACGGTGATCGGCCGCTCGAATTCAAGGTTAATCGCTTCGGAGTGGCCGATGCGCACCGGCACGCGGGCCGTTGTCGGCGAAACCTGGATGGTGGCGTCGCCCATGATCTTGTGGGTCTCGTGGACCATCTTCCATTCTTCCTCGGTGTAACCCTCGTCGCCCGCTTTCCAGTCATGCGGCAGCACGTTGCCGAGCAATTGAGCGGCGTGAGCGGTTACCGGCGGGATTTTTTGGCCCTTGCCATGGGCCGTCGTCTGCGTATCCAACTCGAACAACCCCTTGGCCCCCTTGCCGCTCGACGCCTGATAGGTGGACACGATGACGCGCTTGATGCGGGCCAGATCATGCAACGGCTTCAGCGCCACGACCATCTGGATGGTGGAGCAGTTCGGATTGGCGACGATGCCCTTGGGGATCTTCTTGAGAGCGTCGGCATTGACCTCGGGGACGACCAGCGGCACATCCGGGTCCATGCGCCAGGCGCTGGAATTGTCCACGACAATGGCGCCCGCCTTGGCGGCGATGGGGCTATACTCACGGCTAATGCCGGCCGGCGTGCTGGACAGGACGATGTCAACACCGGCAAACGCCTCGGGCCGCAATAGCTCGACTGTATGTTTTTTCCCTTGAAACTCGATGGTTTTGCCCGCGCTGCGCTCGGAAGACAAGAATTTGATGGCGCGCAGGGGGAATTTATGCTCGCTGAGCACCTGCCGCATGATTTCGCCGACCGCACCGGTCGCGCCGACTATCGCAACGCTTGGCAACACGAAAGGAACCCTTTCAAAAAAGAGAATTGGCGTGGTTTACTATTGATTTCTTACCGTGGAGAGTGGGGGATGACAAGCTTAGGTCGCGGCCGTGAAGAGAATCACGAAAGAATGAAAGGCGAAAACACGAAAAATCCATTTTTCGTGTTTTCGCCTTTCATTCTTTCGTGATTGGTTTTTGTGCGATTTTGACAAAACCGATGGTTTCGATCCCCTTCGTGGCTAGAAAATTAGTATGAACGACATTGATCGCCCCTGGATGTTGCGTGCCTTGGATCTGGCGGAACGTGGCCGCGGTTATGTGGAACCGAACCCCCTGGTCGGGGCAGTGATTGTCCGCGATGGCCAAGTTGTGGGGGAGGGCTGGCATCAGCGCTTTGGTGAAGCCCATGCGGAAATCCACGCCCTGAATGCCGCCGGCGAAGCGGCCCGCGGGGCGACGTTGTTCATCACGCTGGAGCCATGCTGCCACCAAGGCAAAACGCCGCCTTGCACCGCTGCGATTATTCATGCCGGAATCAAGCGTGTCGTTGCCGCGATGCCCGATCCTTTTCCCCAAGTCGCCGGCCAGGGCACCGCTCAACTGCAAGGTGCGGGTATCCCCGTAGATATTGGTCTTTGCGAATCCGAAGCACGTCGGCTCAACAATCCCTATTTGACATTGCTCACCGCAGGACGCCCATACGTTCACGCCAAGTGGGCCATGACGCTCGACGGCAAAATTTGCACGCGCACCGGCGATTCCAAATGGATCAGCAACGAGGCAGCTCGGCGTCGCGTGCATGAACTCCGCGGCCGAATGGACGCCATCATCGTCGGCATCGGCACCGTGCTTGCCGACGACCCTCTGCTGACCGCCCGCCCCTCTGGTCCACGAATCGCCACACGCGTCATTCTCGACAGTGAAGGCCGCTTGCCATCTTCAACCCGGCTAACTCAAACCGCGAAAGCCTCACCGGTGCTGGTCGTCACGGCGGATAATGTTCCGGACACCGATCCGCTTCGCCAGGTGGGTTGCGAGGTGCTAACCCTCGGCGGACAGCTTGGCCGACCCGCGGTCGGGGAACTGCTGAGCGCCTTGGGCAAAAGGCGCATGACCAACGTGCTGGTGGAAGGCGGCTCTGAAGTGCTGGGCAGCTTCTTCGACGCGGGCGTTGTTGACGAGGTCTGGGTTATTGTGGCGCCGACGATTATCGGAGGCGCGGGCAAATCACCGGTTGCCGGCGTTGGCGTGGAGCAAATGACCGGCGCCTGGGGCCTGACCAATTGGACCGTGGAAACCGTGGAAAATAATGTGTTGATGCATGGCCTTTGTCGCCGCTGATGGATTGCTCACCGTGGATTTTTCGGCAGCCGGCGCGGTCCAGATCTCCGTCGATTTGCCGGTGGAATCAATACGCGACGCCCGCACTTTCTTGTTGCCCACGTGAATGTGCAGCAAAGCCCCCGAACTGAAACCGACGCCGCGGCTGATACCGGTGTCGATAAGAAACACCAGTCCGTCGCCAAATTGAAACAGTTCGCCGGCTCGGCGTTTCGTCCCGTCATTGAACATAATCTTGGCCGGCTGGTGGCCCATGACGAGGTGGCGAACTCCCAGCGCCTTGATGCCTTGGGTCAGCCGTTTGACGCTCTGCTCTGGCATATCGCCCGGCATTTCCCACCACGGCTCGGGCCGCAGCCGCGCTTCCAGCAAACCGTCCTCGGCAAGCAGCACCGGCGCCTTGAAACCGTGCTTATCGATGCCGCTTTGCAGGTCTGCCCGCAATTGAGCCAGAGTTCTGCCTTTGGTGTTGCCGGCGTGCGAAAAAAACCAATCGTTTACCCGGGCCGCCAATGGCAGCGATCGCAGCCAGGCGCCGATTCCCGTCTTGTCCGTCCCTGCTGCAAGGTCCTTGGCGTCAATGTCCTTGCCGCGCAGCTCTTTGTCGAATTCAACCGACTTGCCGTTAGTGGGATCGACAAGAAACTCAGCCTCATGATTGCCCATCGTGACCACTACTCGCCCCCCAGCCTTGGCCGCCTCAACCTCAAGGGCGCGAAACAAGGCAATCACGCGCAGCGATTGGTCCCATTTGTTAATGAGATCGCCCGTGCACACAAGAACCGCTTTGCCGGCCTGCCACTGGGCTTTCTCCGGCGGACCCGGATCGCCGGGCATGATCTTTGCCGCCACCAAGAGCGCAACCAAACGTTCGTAATCACCGTGCGGATCGCCGACCGCGTAAATGTCGTGGGTGGTGTCGATTTCCACAATGGCAGGTTGCTTTTGCCAGTCGCGTTTGGCCGACGGATCTTGGGCGCGAGCGGGCGGCGTGACGAATGCCACAAACAAACAGGCCAATGCGGTAACGCAGATACGCAACAAACGGTGAGGGGCAATCAATGGCGGCTCCAAAAAGGCAGGGCTTCTTGGCAATGCTAAGTGCGCTGGGTGGGACCAACAAGAGTGTAATCCAAATGCTCACCAGAACTTCATCATAGCAGTTCGCGTGCCCATATCAGCTGAATTCGCCTGCCTGTGTATTCAAATTCATGGACCAATACCGCCTGCTCCAGGTAGTATCTTGTATTGAACTTTTGCCATGAGGTGTCGGCAACATGGCCACCGGCCGCTGGGACAGGCCGACATGGTTGAACTGCGCCGAGCGATAGTTGAGGCCCTCGAGAGAATCTCAGGCAATCGCCCAAAATTTGACCCTAAATAACTGGATCAATTTCGCTTTAAGCAAGCACGCATTGAATCATGGCGAGTCTCCTGACACGTCCTCGGCTAGCCCGGACGGGTCAGGAGACCCGTCCTACAACCCGACATTTTAATCGTGGCAAAGCACTAGTGGACTGAACGAGCAACGGCTTCATTATCCACCCTGCCGAGTCTCCTGGCCTGTCGCCGGAATGAGGGGTTTTTCGGGACGAAGTCGTCCGTGGGTTGTTATTAGCTTTTCTTTTGCACGCTCACCTTGATGGTTGCTTCTTGCGTCAGACCGCCGCCCGTGGCCGTCACGGTGACCTTGTGATCGCCGACGGCCTTGGCGTCGGCGGCGGCCTTGAGGGTGAGCTTGGCGCTGGTGGCATCCTTGGAGATGGTCAGGTCCTTCTCCATGATCGTGACACCCTCGGGGAGTCCGGCGAACTTCAACTCCACGGGGTCGTTGAATTTGTCGCGTGTGATGTCGATGTTGATCGTGGCGGTATCGCCTTGCTTGACGCTGGCGTCCGCCGGCGCTTTCAGAGTCAGTTTCTTGGCGGCGTCGCCGCCCTTCTTGATGGTCACCTTGAACGGCATGTCCAGCTTCATGCCGCCGCCCGAGGCCGCCAGCGTGACCTTGTGGTCGTCCACCGGCTTGGCGTCAGCGCTGGCTTTCAGCGTCAGCTTGGCGCTGCTGGCGTCCTTGGAGATGGTGGTGTCGCTCTCCACGACGGTGATGCCGTCAGGTAAACCGGAGAACTTGAGCTCGACGGGGTCGTTGAACTTGTCCCGCACAATTTCGATGTTGATCGAGGTGGTTTCGCCTGGCTTGAGGCTGGCGGCGCCGACCGGCTTCACGGTCAGCTTTTTGCCTCCATCCCCCACGACGGTGACCGCGTTTTCTTTACAACCCACAGCGCCTGCAAGCAGGCCAACGGTGAGCGCGGCTGTGACGACGAACGTAGACCATTTCATCGGAGCATCCTCCAAGAACAAAAGAACGGGCGATCGGGTTTGTGCGTGTTGCAGCGGCAGGGCGCACCCGTGGCGCACAACGTCGCGCGCAGCGCGGCGTAACGTTAGAACGGGCGCGGTCCTGGGATCGATAATCGGGATTCAAAGCGGCCAGCACCCGGACAGCAAGGAAGAAGTCCAGGGCGGTCCCAAGCGCCATCCTCGGGACCTGGCCGCGGCCGAAAAGCACGGCAAGCAAAGCGATGGCGATATAGATAAGAGCCAGCAGCGGCTTGGATTATTCCCTGAAGGCGAGACTTTTTTGTGGAGAGAGGAACGGGGACATCCAGGAGAAACAGCGAAGATGAAGAGATGTCCCAGTGCGGCGGGACTTGGCCTTTAGCGGATGCTTACACAGCTTTATGGCGTGGGCCTACTTGGCTTTTGCGGGTTGCATGTCCCACAATCTGATCGACTTATCGGTGTTATGCGACCCCGATGCCAATGTTTTGCCGTCAGGGCTGAACGCCACGCATGTAACCCAACCGGTATGACCTTTAATAGCCGTGATCTCCCTGGCATTTGCCGCATCCCAAAGCTGGATGGTCTTATTCTTGCTGCCCGAGGCGAGCGTCTTGCCGTCGGGGCTGAACGCAATGCACTCGATGCTTTTGGCTTGAATTGTTGCAATACATTTGCCGGTTGCGGCTTCCCATAATTTGATATTGCCCCCGAAAGGCGGTTGTACGCTAGTTAGCGCCGTTTCAAGAGTGGGGGATTTGGAACCGAGGTCTTGGCTTGCTGAAGCAAGTAGTTTACCGTCCGGGCTAAAGGCCACGGCAATAATTACATTCTGATAACCTTCGATTTCGAGCGTTTGGGTGTTTTTGCCGGTTGTGAAATCCCATAGCCTCAGGGTGGAATCGAAGCCTCCGGACGCAATAATAGCGCCGTTGGGACTTATGGCCAATGAGCGGACAGGGCGCAGATGTCCTGCTAAGTTTTTGATTAATTCGCCACTAAGCAAATCCCAGATTTTTACCGTGTTGTCGGCCCGCGCGGCAGCCAAGCTTTTCCCATCAGGACTGAACGCGATGCTCCCAACCCCCGTTTTCGCATCACCTATTTTGGCTCTGAGCTTGCGTGTCTGCATCTCCCAAAGACAAACGCCTTGACCACCCGATGCCAGCGTTTTTCCATCAGGGCTGAACCCGAGGCAATTGACTTTGGCGCCGTCAACGGCGATGGACTCCATTTCTTTGCCAGTTGCGACCTGCCACAGCTTGATTGTCTTGTCTCCGCTACCCGAAGCCAACAGCTTTCCATCGGGGCTGAACGCAATCGCATAGACTGCGCTGGTGTGTCCTGCCAAAATGCGTTGTAGCACCGGCTGCTGAAGCGCCGGAGCGATCAAAATTACTGGGACATTTATAAACAATAGTCCACGCAAAATGACTTGATGCATCACGATACCCTTTTAGAAGGACGTTCACATCCATTCGCGGAGATGCGCTTAATGATTGTAGTAACTTGATCTAGGTTGGGATTTCGCAAACACTATGGGTTGTGCACGGCCACAGCCGGCAAGCCCCAAAGCCGCACCGTGGCGTCCGCGCTGGCCGAAGCCGCGAAGCGCCCACCCGGCGAAAACGCCACGCCTGTCACCGCTCCTGCGTGACCGTCCCACTGCTGGATTTGCCGTTGGTGAGGAATGTCCCATAGACGAATCGATTTGTCCGCGCCGCCCGACAGGAAGCGTTTGCCTTCCGGCGAAAACGCCAGGCATTGCACGGCGCCGGTGTGGCCCTCGAAGGTGTGGATCAGCTTGCCGGTGTCCAGTTCCCAGAGCCGGATGGTTTTGTCGGCCGAGCTGGACAAGGCCCAGCGGCCGTCGGGCGAAAACGCCACTGCGGTGACTTTGTCCTGATGGCCGGTGAACTGGCGGATTTCGTTGCCGGTGGTCAGATCCCATAACTTGACCGTCTTGTCGGCGGCGCCCGTCAAGGCCCGCCTGCCGTCGGGGCTAATGGCAACAGCGTAAACGGGGCCGGTGTGGCCGTTGAGGGAGCGCAGGATGGTGTTGGATTCGGCGTCCCAGAAAAAGACCAGCGTGTCCTCCCCGCCGGTGAGGACGCGCTTGCCGTCAGGGGTGAAAGCGCAGGCCCAGACTTCTTTGGTGTGCCCTGTCAGGACGCGGCGCTGCTTGGCGGATTCGATGTACCAAATGCGGGCCGTCTTGTCGCCGCCGGAAGTGACAGCCATGGTGCCGTCGGAGGACAGATTGGCGCTCAGCACCGTGTCGCCGTGCTCGTTGAAGCGGCGTATTTCTTGGCCGCCGCCAATGCTCCACAGGCGGGCCGTGCCGTCGTCGCTCGCGGACAGAAGGCGAAGGCCGTCGGGGACAAACGCGACGGCGTTGACCTTTTTGCCGTGCTCCTTGAATGCTCGAATTTCGCCGGCCGGGATGAAGGTGGTGTAACTGGGCAGATTCCAAACGCGGATGATGGAATCGTAACCGCAGGTGACGGCATGGCGGCCGTCGGGAGT
Source organism: Gemmataceae bacterium (assembly GCA_035638015.1). Taxonomy (GTDB): domain Bacteria; phylum Planctomycetota; class Planctomycetia; order Gemmatales; family Gemmataceae; genus DASRAT01. The sequence goes on from DASRAT010000479.1 coordinate 9,329, forward strand.
GAACACTACGCCGCTGGTGGGCACCTCGCCGCTGCTGAACTCTTGCAAGAGGCGGCCGTGGGTCACGTCCCAGAGCCTGGTTTTGTTGTCCTTACAGGCCGTGAGCACAAACTTACCGCACGGCGAAAAGTCCACGAACATGATTTCCAACGGATGCGTGGGCAATTGCAGCAACATGTCGCCCTTGTTGACCGAGAACAGCCGGACCATGCCGTCTTGCGATCCGGTGATGATTTGCTGGCCGTTGGGCGAGCAGGCCACCGCGGTGACCTTGGCATTGTGACCTTCGAAGCGGTTGACCTCCATGCCGGTGTCGACATTCCACATGCGCACGCTTTTGTCCCAGGAGGCGGTGACCACATAGCGGGTGTTGGGGACCCAGGCGGCCATTTGCACCGCAGCGGTGTGGCCTTTGGACATGGTGCGGACCGGGTTTTTGTTGTTGTTGACGTTCCACAATCTGACGCTGCCGTCGTAACCGGTGGAGACGATTTGCTTGCCGTCGGGCGAAAAAATGCCGCACCAGAGG
>DASRAT010000480.1:0-6787 GCA_035638015.1 Gemmataceae bacterium
CTTCGCTCAAGCTTGGCGCCAACATACCGCCGCCGATCAGGCCGGCCAGGGCATTGGCTAACCCCGCCAGGCCAACGGCATTGAGGACCAATGTCCTCATATGCAACTCGCCTTCGTTCTTGATGAACGTCAGCAAGAAACCAAGCGAAAGCAGCATGGCCAACGCCCCATAGGGCAAAAACGCATCGCCCACTTTTTTGGCTTCGGTGAGCGGCACCAGGCGCAGAAAAACGGCCGCGATAAACAGCAAAACTCCCAAGCCGCCGTACAACCGGCGAAATTGGAAGTCTTTTTCATTAAAGGAGTGGTAAAGCAAGCCCGTGATGCCCACGGCCAAAAAGAAAAAGCCCAGTCCGGGCGGGATCAAGTAGGGTTTGTCACCCGCCTTGAACAACAGGGCGGCGCCGCCGAGCGTGATGAGCATCAAGCTGGCGACGGCCAGGTAACGCGCGACCAACGGCCCTTCTTCACGCAAGACCGAAGGTGCGCGCTCTTCGAGCGCTTGCCAGGTGGGTGCCTGCATGTCGCGTTTTGGTTTGATTGCCCGGCTGGCCATATGTCGCATCTCTTTAAGCGTGTATCACCACGAGCCGCCGGGCTTGTCCCGGCGGTGGACGGCGAGGGTAAACCCCGCCGCTCGTTTGTTAGTTTATCTCTTCACCGCCATGCGGCCCGATTTGTCCTGAATGGCGGTCGTGCCGCTGCCCGAACGCGCCTCGATGGCATCCTTGAGCGGGTTGTGTTCGCGAAGCACCTCGAAGAAGGCGTCTTCCAATGTCCGCCGGCGATAGCCCAATTGCAGCAACGACCATCCTTTTTCGAGAACCAATGCGGCAATGGCCTCGCGCAGATCGCGGTTGTCCTTGGTAGTGACCGCAAACACCGCCGAGCCTGATCCCTTCGAATCGACCACCACCTGCGTGACGCCTTCCAGCGCCTTGAGCGCCGCCAGCACCTGATCGACCGGCCCGCGGACCTCCACGATCAATACGCTCTTGGTGTCCACGTCCACCAGCGATTTCATCATGCCGATGCGGCCGGCGTTGATGATGATGACGCGCTCGCAAATCGCCTCGACTTCGGACAGAATGTGCGTGGACAACAGAATCGTGTGGCTTTCGCCCAACTCGGAGATCAGGGCCAGGGTCTCACGAATCTGAATGGGATCAAGACCGACAGTCGGTTCATCCATGATTAGGATGGCGGGATCGGCAATCATCGCGTCAGCCAAACCGACGCGCTGGCGGTAGCCCTTGGACAGCGTCCCCGTCAGCCGGCGGCGAACCTCGCGCACGCGGCAGCGGTCAAGGCAATACTCAATGCGCTTGGTCCGTTCCTTGCGCGGGACCCCCTTGAGCTTGGCCCGAAAATCCAGGTATTCCTCGACGCGCATCTCGGGATACAGCGGTACGCTTTCCGGCAAATAGCCAATGTTGCGGCGGACATCCATGGATTCCGTCATCACATCAAAACCGGCGACCTTGGCCACACCGCTGGTGGCGGGCAGGTAACTGGTCAGGATGCGCATGGTGGTGGTTTTGCCGGCGCCATTGGGGCCGAGGAAACCGACGACCTCGCCGCGGTCAACCTCGAAGCTGACGCGGTCGATGGCCATCACGGGGCCGAAGTATTTGGAGAGGTTTTGAACGCTGATCATGGGTTACCTGGCTCGGCCGCGGGCGGCTTGGCAATGCTGGACATCTTCAACTTATTACGCAGCTTACCGCCGGCAAGTTCGTGGGTTGCCCTTTGGTGGAACGGATGATGTATGGCGCGGGGGCGGGGCGTGCAAGGGTGGGATACACAGCGTAATTGCCAAGCCGCTTGCGGCTTAGCAGGAGCAATTCCTGGCTAAGTCGTCATAGATATTCATCGCGGGGTCATTCCAACCCATTTTGGCGGCCACGGCATCCATGAGGGGATAGGCGTCGCGGATGTCCAGCGTGTCTTCCAACAAGGCCTTCATCTGTTGGTAGGTTTGTCGCTTGACCAAGATGTATTCCTCTTGCGTCTCGGGATTAACGGCGACCGGCTCCTGTTCGTTTAACTCTTGCCGTTGCTGCTCGGTCAGCTCAAACATGGCGATCTCCTTTGTTTGAATCCTAATTTACCAATGCCCCGGCCGGCAATGGCGGCTTTAGTGAACCAATGGATAATAGGCCGCCAACCTATCAGGATGGACACCCGCCGCCGCCAGGCTCGTCAGCATCCAATTGCGCAGCGTTTGGCGGACCAGCCCCGTGCGTTGCCAACGTCTGGGCGAAACGAGGATACGCGATCGCGCCACGATGATGCGGCCAAGGCGGCGCAGCGTGCGGCTGATGAACACGTCTTCCATCAAGCGAAGAGGAGGAAAACCACCGATCCGTTCGAAATCGCGGCGGCGAACGAATAGCCCCTGATCGCCGTAAATCAAACCCGTGAGCCGCACACGGGCGGAAGCGCAGGCGTCGATGCTGCGGTAAAGCATGCCATCGGCTTGAACACCCATCGTGAAACAACCGGCAGCTATCGACGGATTACGAAGCAGGCGTTGGGCATCCGCCAATGCCGAGTCACAAGCGACACAATCGGCGTGCAAGAACAAAAGGACATCACCGTGTGCACGGGCGGCGCCGGCGTTCATCTGTAGCGCTCGACCACGCGCCGCCAAGATTACCTCATCGGCGTCCGCTGCCGCTGCCACGGTGCCGTCGTTGCTGCCGCCGTCCACGACAATGATTTGCTCGGGCCGTTGAACGCGCAACGACCGCAGGCAGGCACCGATGGTCTCGGCTTCATTCAGCGCTGGGATAATGACGGAGATGGACATTCAAACATTTGTAAGAATATCTGGATGATCTTGAATACGCAACTCACTATGATGGTCTATCGACAAGACACCCTCAATGGGCAGTAATCACATGGCAGACCCCTGGTATGCCGACGGCCTGGCGTTTACGTGCACGCGTTGCGGCAACTGCTGTCGCGGAGCGCCTGGGGCGGTCTGGGTGAACGACGACGAACTGCGTGCCATTGCCAAGTATCGCGGTGAAAATGCCCTGGAGGTTGAGAAACTCTACACACGGATGATCCAGGGCAGTCGTAGCCTGCGCGAGCGGACCAATGGCGATTGCGTGTTCTGGGACCAAGAGGCGGGCTGCACCGTATACCCAGTGCGGCCGCGTCAATGCCGCACATGGCCGTTTTGGGCCAGCAATGTCCATACCCCTGAGACGTGGGAACAGGTGACCAAAGTTTGCCCCGGCGCCGGTAAGGGCGATTTGATTCCGGTCGAGGAAATCACCTGGCGGCTAAACGTCATTCGCATTTGAGGTAAATCATGGACGAAACGATTCGCCGCCGAGTCCTGGAGATTTACCACGAGGCGGATGCCGCCGTGGCCGCGGCAGGACCCGTTTGTATTGCCAGTGGTCGCTGCTGTCGTTTCAAAGAATACGGTCATGTGTTGTACTTGAGCAGTTTGGAAGCGGACGTGTTGTTGTCTTCCGTCCCCCCTCGCCCCGATGCGGGGAGAGGGGTCGGGGGTGAGGGGACCGCGTCGCCCGATTTCTGCCCGTTTCAAAAGGACAACCTCTGCACCGCCCGTGAGCCGCGGCCCTTGAGTTGCCGCGTTTACTTTTGCGATCCAACCTACCAGGAAAAGTGCCAGGAGATCACGGAAACGCACCTGCGTAAGCTGAAAGACCTCGCCGAAGAGAGCGGCATCGCGTGGGAATACGCGCCGCTGCATGAATTCCTCAACGACGCCACTTGCTAAGCCGCAAGTGGCCTTCAACCCTGGAGACTGACATGCGTTGGTTTCGTCCGTTGGCCCTTTTGATGTTGGCAACCTCCACCGCTGCGGCGGCCGATTGGCCGCAATGGCTTGGGCCCAATCGGGACGGCGCGACCGCGGAAAAAGTCGCACCTTGGAAGGGCCAGTTGATTGTCGCGTGGCGCAAAGCTGTGGGCGAAGGGCACAGTTCTCCTGTTGTCTCCAATGGCAAGGTCTACTTGCACTACCGCGTGCCTAACAAGGAAAGTGAGGCGGTGGAATGTTTCGAGGCCGCCACCGGCAAGCAGCTTTGGCTCAATGAATACCAACGCGACGCTTTCAAAGGCCTGTTCGGCAGCGGCCCACGCGGCACGCCCGCCGTGGTTGAAGGCAAGATTTATTCTTTCGGGCCCACCGGGATTCTTACCTGCACCGAAACCGCGACCGGCAAAACCGTCTGGCAATCCGACACCCGCAAGGTGTTTAATTCGCCGAAGCTAACCTTCGGGGATTCCACCTCACCGCTGGTCGTGGGCAACAAGGTTCTGGTAAACGTCGGCGCCAAGGGCGCCTCGGTCGTGGCTTTTGACAAGGACAAGGGCGATGTCCTCTGGAAGAGCCTTGACGACGCCGCCAGCTATTCCTCGCCCATTCTCATGGGAAAAGACAAAAACCAATCAGTCGTGTTTCTCACCCAACTCGGCGTCGTCGGATTAAACGTGGACGACGGCGCATTGCAGTGGCGCTTTCCTTTCAAGGACAAGCTTTTCGAGAGTTCCACCACGCCGATCCGCGTCGGTGACAAATTGCTGGTAAGCTCCATCAGCCTCGGCACCGCTTTTTTGGACATCGAAAACAAAGACGGCAAAATGGCAGCCAACCAGCTTTGGAAAACCGATGCCTTGACTTGCTACTTCTCGACACCCGTTCCCGTTGGCACCGACCACGTCTACCTGGTCACCGGCTCGCCGATTCCCGGCGGCAAATCCTCCCTGCATTGCGTGGACGCCAAGACCGGCAAAGCGCTTTGGTCCAAGGGCGGCGTTGGTAAATATCACGCTTCCTTGATGCGCACCGGCGACAACAAATTGTTGATGGTGGAGGAAGCCGGCAATCTGGTATTTATCGATCCCGATCCCAAGGCCTACAAGGAACTGGCGCGGGCCAAGATTTGCGGCAACACCTGGGCGCATCCGGCGCTGGCCGATGGGCGATTGTACATTCGAGATGATAAGGAATTGGTGTGCGTGGAGGTTGGTAAGTAGTCGTTGAGCCGCGACGCGCATTGGAGCGCTCCGCTGCGCGTCGCGGCTATGAACTTCCTTTAGGTAAACATCTCCGCAACCTGAATCCTCAAGCCTGGAATAATATCTTCAATCGTCAACAAATCCTTCTCTGTTAGCACCACCGGCGTCTGCCCCGGCCGATAAACCGTGATGGTCCTCTTGTACGGATCGGGCGCCAGCACGACCTTCACTCCTGCCTTGAAGTAATCCGCGATCTTGCGCTCGATGGCTGGGATTGTGTCGTTTTTACTGCGAATCTCGACAATCAACTCCGGAATGGTCTCCAGATAGCCCTCTGGCGATAAACGAATCGGCAGCGACGCATTGGTGATAAAGGCCACGTCTGCGCCAACAACGCGGTCGGGATTCCTCCATAAAACGACGGCGACTTCGCCACAACGGGCCACGCCATGTCCCCGCTGTTCGCCTTCACTAAAAACCTTGGCGGCAAATTTAATTTCCGTGGCCCCGTGAATATCTCCAGGCGGCGGCATGACAATCAACCTCCCATTGTCAAGTTCATAGAGGACGGGTCCCGTAGGCAATTCGGACGGCAATGCGGCCAAATCTGCCGCGGTAAGCAGCCGCGGAAACGACGCATACACAGGAACAGGATCAGGAGCGATTATTCCAGTAGCCGGAGTCATGTCTGTCTCCTTTCAGGGTCTAGTTTACCACACGCCCCAGCGGCTTCGCCAGTTCCTTTATCGACCCGATCAATCGCTCAAACGCCGTCAGCGACAGCGTCTGCGCCCCATCCGACATCGCATGATCCGGATCGGGATGCACCTCGATAAGCAGCCCATCCGCCCCCGCCGCCAGCGACGCCAGGGCCATCGCCGGCACATAATCTCGCTTGCCGGTCCCGTGGCTGGGGTCCACCAGGATCGGCAAATGCGACAGCTTCTTGACCGGCGGGATCACCGACAAATCCAGCGTATTACGGCTATGGTCGGAAAAGGTGCGGACGCCTCGTTCGCACAAGATGACGTTATAATTGCCGCCGGCCATGACGTATTCGGCAGCCATGAGCCATTCTTCGAGTGTGGCTGACATGCCGCGTTTGAGCAGTACCGGTTTGTTGGTTTTGCCCACCCGCTTGAGCAAGCTGAAGTTTTGCATGTTGCGGGTGCCGATCTGAATGATGTCGGCGGCGTCCTCAACGGCGTCGGCGTTGTCGGTGTCCATGAGTTCGGTCACGATGCCGATGCCGGTTTTCTCGCGCGCTTTCTTAAGAATCGCCAGGCCTTCGCGGCCCATGCCCTGGAAAGCATAGGGGCTGGTGCGCGGTTTGTAAGCCCCGGCACGCAGCAAGCGGACGCCATGCGCCATCAGCCATTCCGCGGTGTTCAGGATCAAAGTTTCGTTTTCCACGGAACACGGACCAGCGATCAGGGTGAAAGTGCCTGGTCCTATTGTCGTTTGTTGCAATTTGACGAACGTGTCGGCCGCATGCATTTCGCGGCTGGCGAGCTTGTACGGTTTGGTGACGCGGATCAATTCCATGACGCCAGGCAGCACTTCAAGTGTGCGCGGATCGACAGCCCCAACGTTCCCGGTGATGCCGATGGCAGTGCGCGTCGCGCCCGGAAGGGGATGCGGCGTCAGATTCATTTGCCGGATGGCGGCCAATACGCCGTCGATTTGCTCGGGCGTGGCGTGAGTTTGCATGACGACGAGCATGGCGAAACCTCGAGGGGCTGGGCGGTACTGCAAATTGTATGGCTATGTTGCCAGGCTTGCA
>DASRAT010000481.1:0-4773 GCA_035638015.1 Gemmataceae bacterium
TCGGTGTGGCTGCGGGCCGTTATCATGCCAATCATGGCATGTGCTGCGTTCGATAGAACAGTCCGGCTAATGCGATTGAGGCCGCTGATATCCACTACCGAGTTCATCATGCATATGTCACTGACGCCGACGTATTGTTTGACCTGGCCGCTGGCGAGCGTGCTGACCATCAATTTGGGGATGCCGAAAGGAAGTGCCCGCATGGCGGCGGTGCCGATGGTGGTGCCAGCGGAGCCGCCGAGCGCGAGAATGCCTTGGACCTGGCCCTTGGCGTGAAGTTCACGGGCAATGGCGGCAACGCCGCAGGCGGCCGCTGCAATGGCCTGGCCGCGATCGGCGGCTTGCTGGATGGATGCAAGTGAAGTGCCTGCGGCGGCGAAGACACGGTCGCGGGAAATGTCAGGTGGAAACTGTGGTGGGTTGAGAACTCCAGCGTCGATAACAAGCGCGCCGAGCGAGTGCAATTGATCGCGGACGAATTGGATTTCGGCGCCTTTGGTGTCGAGCGTGCCGATGAGGAGAACGGGCATGGCGGCATCCAGCGAAGGTCAAGGAGTTTCACCCGGCATGATGAAGAAGTCTGCCACCCGGCAGCTAAATTCAGGAAGCACGTCCATGCCCGTCAGTTCATCGGCTTCTTCCAGAAAAACAGGTTCTTGGCCCTTGCGGAAGAAGGTGACTGTTCTATCTTCGGGGTCAACCAGCCAAACCATCGACACACCCTTGGCGAGGAACTGTCCGATTCGCCGCAACATTTTTTTCCAACGGTCGGTGGGAGAAAGGACTTCTACGGCCAAGGTGGGCAACAGTTCGGAGTACTTGGGTTCGAGCTCCTGGTAGGCGCGGCTCTCTGCATAAAGGGCAACATCGGCGCCGCGCACGGTGTCTGGGTCGCGTTCCAATACCAGGCCGGTATCGTTGCCGCACACGTATCCTTTGCGTCGCTGACGCGTGTAGCTCCCTAATATCCAAACCGAATTCGCGCACACCACGCCATGCCGTTCGCCTGGAAGAGACATTTCGACAATCTCCCCTTGTTCCAACTCAAAATGCCGGTCACGGTTCTCTGGAAGGTGAACCCAATCGAAGAACTCCTCGGCCGTCATTGTTTTGGTTGCTACAGTGGCCATGGCAAATCGTCCTCGAGCAATCGATTTCTCCGTGGTCATGATAGCTTGTCCGCCATATCCTTGCCAGCGCTAACAAGGAGCCACGCATGAGCCTCTTCACACGCGATCAATGCCTTCAACGTCTCCGCGCCCAAGTGGCCGCCGGCAAGCCGATCATCGGCGGCGGCGCCGGCACCGGCATCAGCGCCAAATGCGCCGAAGCGGGCGGCATTGATCTTATCATCATTTACAACTCCGGCCGTTTCCGCATGGCAGGCCGCGGCAGTCTTAGCGGCATGATGCCCTATGGGGACGCCAACCAGATTGTCATGGACATGGCCCGCGAGGTGTTGCCGATTGTCAAAAACACGCCCGTGCTGGCCGGTGTCTGCGGCACCGATCCGTTTCGGATGATGAAACACTTTCTGCGCGATGTGCAGGTGGCAGGCTTCAGCGGTGTGCAAAACTTTCCCACGGTCGGCTTGATCGACGGCACATTCCGTCAGGGTCTTGAAGAAACGGAAATGGGGTACGGCCTGGAAGTCGATTTGATCCGCGAAGCGAACCAGCTGGGATTGTTGACGTGTCCTTACATTTTCAACTCTGACGAAGCCGTTGCAATGGCGAAAGCGGGGGCGGATGTTCTCATTCCACACATGGGTCTGACGACCAAGGGCAGCATTGGCGCCAAGTCGGCATTGACGCTGGAGGAGGCGGCCAAGCGCGTGCAGGCCATGCACGATGCCGCCAAGAAGGTGAAAGCCGATGTGTTGGTGTTATGTCACGGTGGGCCGATTTCGGAGCCGGAGGATGCGCAGTTTATTCTGGATCACACCGAAGGGATTGTTGGATTTTTTGGGGCGTCGAGCATTGAGCGGTTGCCGACGGAGGTGGCGATTACGGGGTGTGTGAAGCGATTCAAACAAAGTCGCCTGAGGGTTGGCCCGCGTTAAGCCTAAGCCGCCACTCGTTCACGACTGATGGGCAGACACTGATTTAGTTCGCCACGCTGCTTGATTTTTCCCGAACCCATTAACATCAGCACCGCCGGCAAGAACACCAGCGACGCCAATAGACAGCATCCCACTCCCAACGTTAAACAGAGCCCCAATCCCGCCAAGCCGCGCTGACTGGAGATCATCAACGTCCCAAAGCCGATCATGGTGGTTAAACCCTTGACCAGGACGCCTCGTGCAATGGGATAACTCACCGACCGAAGCCCTTCACGGCGGCGGATGAGATAATCGTGCAGTAAATGCACGCCGTTATCGACACCCACGCCCAGCACCAGGGGCAACGCAATGATGTTCGCCGGGTTCAACGGTACGCCGCTCAGCCCGAGAATGCCCAGGGCCAGCAATAAACCAAGGGCCAATGGCGCCAGGGCAATCAGCATGCGACCGACTTTGCGGAAATCGAACAGCAGCACAATCACGATGGCCAGGAACGCGTAAAAACCAGCCCATTGAAAGCCGTTTTTCATGGCCCTTAACCCTTCCACCGTGGCAAACGGCCTGCCGGTGGCTTCGGGATCGACGGTTTGAATCTGCTTGCAGAATGCGTCCAGCGGTCCAAAATCCCAGAGGCTTTCTTGTACGCTTTGCTTGGCGAAGACTTGCACGAGCCATTGCCCAGATTTGCCGAGGTAACGCTCGCGCAAGGGCGGCGGCAAATCATCCAGCTTGATGGGCGCCGGCGTGGAAACGTCGCGAAGTCTGTGCAGATCGACAACCAAGTCATGTGTGAGATTGTTGTCAAATTGCAGGATTCTCTCCGCGGCCAGGTTGCTGTCGGCGTGGGCCAGTGCGTCATGCAACAGCTGGACATGTCCTTGCAAAGCCGTCAAAAGTTGACCGGAATCATTTGGTGGCAATGGCCCCTGCAAATCTGCCAGTACGTGCGCGGTCTTTTCCAGCAAGACATCGGTTTTGGGTTTGCTATGCGGAATCGGTTCATCGCGCGGCGGCAGCCGGCGAAGTCGATGTTGCACATCCGCGAGTTGGGTTAGCTTGGCGTCCTGTCCTGGCGGCACCAGTGAGGCCATTTCCACGACGCGCTCGACGCACGGTAATTTCTCGTAACTCGCTTTCAGCGCGAGCGCTTCCGCGGGTGTGGCAACTGAGCTGAGCGCGTTCCAACTGGCGCCGGCGGTGTGCTCAATGAGCGTCATCTGCCACTGGACCGAGTCCAGGCCGCGAGGTTGAAGGTGTAGCAGGTTATGGTCGTAGCTGATTTGCGTGACGCCGAATACCGCTAAACCCGCGAGGGACACGGCGGCGCCGATCACCAACTTGGGCCGCCGACCCAATCTCGGCAACCAGGTTGAAGTCAAAATGGGAATTGCCGTGGGCGGCACCAATTGGCGGCGATCGAGCAATGTCAGCAATGCCGGCAAAACCGTGAAGCAACCCAGTGCGCAAAGTAAGATGCCGCAACCGGCGATCCAGCCTAACTCGGCCACGCCCTTGAAATCGGCAAACATCGTCGCAAAAAATGCCAGGGCAGTGGTCGTTGCTGCGGTCAGATTGCCAACGGCCACGTGTCTGGTCGTGTGCAAAAGCGCCGAACGCACGTTGCAACCTCGTTGGCGGGCTTGCTCGTAACGCATCACCCAAAGCACGGCGTAATCGCCCATGCCAAAGAGCATCACGGCAAAGGTGGCTGACAAAATGTTGAGATGACCTACCGTCAGGGTAAGCCAGCCCATGGCCCAGGCTGTCCCCATGAGCAGAGCGCCGACCATCAACAACGGATAACGGACTCCGCGGAAAACGACCAAATATAACAGCGAAATGCCGGCCAGCGCCAACCAGGATGCGGTGCTCGTGTCGCTTTCGGAAGCGACCATTTCATCGTTTTCCAAAATGGGCAAGCCGGTGCAGCCAAATTGGAGGTCGGAGAAATTGCCTTTTACGTCATCGACTATCTCACGCAATCGAGTCACGCTCGCATTGGCCGCCGTAAACGATCCCGCAACCTTCACGGGTCGAACCAACAAAAACGCCAGTGTGCCGTCGCCGCTGAAGAAATACTGCGGCTCGGCGAGTTGGTCTTTCTGTTCGGGGGACGCCGGCAAGATGCTTTGCCAGGGATTGGCATAACTGCACGGATCGTCAATCACCATGGCTGCGGAGTGACTGATGGAATTGAGTTGCGTCAAGAAAGTGACATCGCCGGACTGGATCGCGCCGTTTTCTTTGATGACTCGCAAGCGATGAGCCGCCTCGTCCAAGAGCGAACTGAGGGACAGGACTTTCCAACCGCTGATGCCGGCCAAAGTCGAGGATTCCAAAAGCAACTTCATGTCTTGTAGGTTGCCTTGAATCGCGGCGATCTGTTCGGAGGGAAGGAACAAAAGGGCGCGATTGCGTAAGCCGCGCAAATCGCATTTATAAAACAGGCGGTCAAATAGCTGGGGATGCTGGGCGATATGGCCGGCGATTTGCTCCAGGGCAGCGGTCATTTTTTCACGGTTGCCGCCCTGAACGAGGACCACCATGTCATCGTCGTCGCCAAACTCGGCAAGGTATTTTTGCCAGCGCTGTTGGTACTCTTTGTCGGGATTGACCAGATCGGTGCGTTGCGTGCGAAAGGTGAGGCGCGTGGAGGCCAGCCACATCGAAATGCCAGCGAGCAGCAGCGCCGCCGCCAACGTAAAAATCGG
>DASRAT010000482.1:0-4525 GCA_035638015.1 Gemmataceae bacterium
TTCGATTGCGAGCGTCCAATAAACCGCATTGATCGATGTGAACTTGGCTTGCAGGTTCGTGATGCCAGGCATTGGCGAAAACACTTGTGTCAAAGAAACAACCCTTAACCAATCAACAAAACTGTAGTTAAGAAAGCCGTAATTGAGGTTTTCAGCGGACGGCGCGACGAACTGGCCCGTTTTTAGTGCGCTAATCAGCTCAATCAAGAAGGGCAATGAGATTACCACAAGAATCGAAAACCAAAACGGCGGATAAATCCTGCGTGCCCGCCGGTACATGAAACTCATCGAGCTTTCACCATGCCGAATAGCGCTGCGTGCGGATGCGGTAACGCAAAACCCGGATATCACAAAAAACATGGGAACGCCAAGATCGCCTTGGGCGAATAAACAAGTCAATACTGGAAAGGACTCGGAAAAAGCCTCGGAAAAGCCAAAATGAAAACACAAAACCCAAAGTGCTGCCAGGCCGCGCAGTGGCTCGAGTAAGTTGAATCGCATCAGTCTTTGCTCCAATCGCTACTCACAAAGTGCATGACCAACCTGCGAACCAACATTGAATCGTCCTTAGATCCGCAGCATCTCACAATACAGGGCCAGATAGCGCTCATGCATCTGGCTCTCGGAAAAAAGCCGTTCCGCTCGGTCACGACCTTGGATTCCAAACCGCCGACAAAGATCGACGTTGGCGGCCAACTGCAGGACCTTTTCGGCCAGCCCAGCGTCATCACCTGCCGGAGCAAGAAACCCAGTCTGACCTTCGATGACGACTTCCGACAAACCGCCGACGCGCGTGGCCACCACCGGCAAATTCGCCAACATCGCCTCGATGACCGTCAGCGGAATGCCTTCGCTGATGCTGGTAAGCAGAAACAAATCGGCGGCATTCAGCAATCGGGCGACATCTTTGCGAAGGCCAAAAAACTTGACATTGTTATGCAGCTGATGGGTGTCCACCAGTTGCTGGATGGCGGCTCGCTCGGGCCCTTCGCCAACCATAACCAGCTTAGCCTGGGGTCGTTGTGCAACCACGCGCTGGATCGTTCGCACCGCCGTGGCGTGGTCTTTGAGGTAATCGAGCCTGGCCACCATCAGGATCACAAAGTCGCTGGAGCTAATGCCCAACTCGCGCCGCACATTTTGCTTGTCGTGAATAGCGGCGTGGAAACTAGCAGTGTCGATGCCATTGTAAATGACGGCGACGCGGCTGGCGGGAATGCCCTCGTTGTGAATGAGAGCTTGCCGAACCGCCTGTCCCACGGCGACCACGCGATCGCGCGGTTCCAGCAGCAAACGATTGGCGAACTTGCGTTTTGGCCGGGGATAATCGGGAAAATGGCGGCCGTGCTCGGTGAATAGCACAGCGGGCTGACGTTGGAGCAAGCGGGCGACCATGCTGTAAAAAAAAGGCGTGTATTGGTGGGCGTGAATGAGGTCTACGCGTTCGCGCTTGAGGATATTCGCCAACCGCAGGGCACAGCGCCAGTCGAGACCGTCGCGGCGGCCCAGCACTTCGACGGGAAAACCCTCGGTTCGCAGTTCCTCGCCGAGCGTGCCCGCTTCATCCAAACAAATATAGACAAAGCGACATTCCGACTGCAATTGCCTGCCGAGCCTGGCCGCCAGCATCTCGGCTCCGCCGACGTGGAGGGTGTGCAAAACTTGACAGATGATGGGTTGGCGAACTCGCAAGCTATACGTGGGCTACAACGTAGTCGATTTGCTCATCCGTTAGTTCCGCGTACATCGGCAGGCTGATGCACTCCGCGGCCCACGCTTCTGATTGTTGCAAGCCAGGCGTCGCAAGATGTTTGTAGGCCCCAAGCCGATGTATCGGAAACGGATAATGAATGCCGGCCTGAATGCCGCTGCTTAGGAGCTTTTGCAGGAGCGCTTCGCGCTGCGAGGTTCGCAAGACGTAAATGTGGTAGACCGGAGTGCAACCATTGCGGTCCACCGGTTTTGTCAATTCCTTGCGGCCCGCCAGCGCCCGGTCGTAGCGCGCGGCATGGCGTCGGCGCTGGGCGTTCCATTCCGGCAAGTGCTTTAATTTGACATGCAGAATGGCAGCTTGCAAGGTGTCCAGTCGGCTATTAAGACCCGGTTCTTCGTGGTGATATTTACGTTTGGAGCCCCAGTTGCGGAGCAGCCGCAGACGGTCCGCCAGGGCGTCGTCGTTGGTCGTGATGGCGCCGCCATCGCCATAAGCGCCCAGGTTTTTTCCCGGATAAAAACTGAAACCGGCGGCATGCCCCAATGATCCCGCGAGTTTTCCTTTGTAGGTCGCCCCGTGAGCCTGCGCGGCGTCTTCCACCACGAGCAAACCTTGTTCCGCCGCGGTGGCATTGATCAGGTCCATATCGGCGCAGCGGCCGTAAAGATGGACAGGCAAAATGGCTTTGGTTCGCGGCGTGATGGCCGCACGGATTTTGTCGGGGTCAATAAGGCCGTCGTCACGGCACACATCAACGAGGACTGGAGTGGCGCCCGCACAGGTTACGCCAAGTGCGGTAGCGATAAAAGTAAACGCTGGAAGAATGACTTCGTCGCCCGGGCCGATGCCGAGGGCTCGCAGTATCAGATGAAGTGCATCGGTGCCGTTGGCAACGCCAATGCAATGTTTGGCGCCGCAAAATGTCGCAAAAGCGCGTTCAAAGGCGTCCAGCGGCGGCCCCAGGATGAAACAAGTTTCATTCAGAACGCCTTGAATCGCGACATCCACCTCAGAGCGAATGGTCGCATATTGGGCTTTCAGATCAACGAGCGGTATGTTCAACGTCAGCGTTCTCCCCGACTGTCAGCCGCAGGCGACTGCCATTGGTGTTGGCGATTTCTTCATTTACGTTTACCAAAGCGGAGCCATTCTTCATTGATCTATCGGCCGCTTCCAGCGCCCGCAGCACGGCCAGGCCTGATTCGGCATTGTTGATCGGAGTCGCCTTGCCCTGAATGCAATCCAGGAAGTGGTTGCACTCCGCCGCCAGAGGCTCGGGGCCGGGGATAAAGGGAATCACCACCTCCCCGTTGTGAACCTGCATGCGGAAGGCGCCAAAGCTGTCGGAATAAACGGGCTCACGCTCGATGTTGACCGATTTGTGATAGATCCGCACTGGCTCGGTCAGATCCATGTCGTTCCAGACGACCATTTTGTTGGTGCCGACGACCGTGATCTCGCGCACCTTGCGCGGGTTGAGCCAACTGACATGGATGCAACCCAAGACGCGGTTCGGATACGTGTAGCTGGCGACAACCACGTCTTCGACTTTCGGATTCAAATAAGCCTGGCCGTGAGCTGTGGCCGTCAGCGGGTTGGCGTCCAGCCAATAGTTCATGATGCTCAAATCATGGGCGGCCAAGTCCCACAAGGCATTCACGTCGGAGCGAAATGGTCCCAAATTGGTGCGAGTTGAATAGATGTAGTGAATACGGCCAAGGTCGCCGCTGCGGATGAGATTGCGGACCGCGCGGACGCCATTGTTGAACAAGAATACGTGGCCGACGCAGAGCAATTTCCCCTTGCGTTGGGCCAACTCCGCAAGCTCCTGGCCTTGCTTCACGGAGGAGCACAACGGCTTTTCGACCAGGACATGCTTACCCGCCTCCAGGGCAGCTTTCACCAAGGCATAATGCGTGCTGACCGGAGTGGCGATCACCACCGCATGCGCGGCAGGATCGGTGACGGAGGCAAGGGTGTCGGTGCAGGTTCGGCCAATTTGCGGGATGTTGCGGCGAACCAGGGCCAAGCGTTCGTCGGATAGATCACAGACAATGTCCACCCGAGCCTGCGGATTGGTGGCAAAACCTCGCACCAAATTCGGGCCCCAGTGACCGACGCCGACGCAGTTAATGACTATCAATGCAGTGCCTCAAAAGGTGGGACGGCCTTCCCAGGCCGTCCTACGGTTGCCCCCTACGATTGGAGCCTTAGCGTCACCGCTTTATTCCCAATCCCAGCATAAACACCGGCCGCAATATATCCCACCAGCCGACAATCGGCCGCATTTTCGTATTGCCCACTTTTTTGGGCGGATAAATCTTCGTGCACGGCACCTCCGTGTGACGGAAGCCGCAAACCACCATCTTATAGAGCAGGTACACCTCTAAGCCATACCCGTCGAGCCAGCGCTGATCCAGGTTCAAGCGCGGATCGGCCAAACAGGAAAGCCGAATGGCCCGAAAGCCGTTGGTTGTCTCTGTCAACTTTTTGCCGGTGAACCGGCTCATTAGCCACGGATGCAACCGAGTCGCGAACTTGCGATACATCGGCATCTCGCCGCCGTATTGCCCGCCTTGCAAAAAGCGGGAGCCGATGACCAGGTCGCACGCTTCCTCGCAAATCGGTTCCAACAACCGCGGAATCTCGGCCGGGTTGTCTTTGTTGTTGCCGGCCATGATGACGGCGATGTCGAAGCCTTCCGCCCGCGCTTTGTTGAGTCCAACTCGCAGTGCCGTGCCCACGCCAAGCACTTTGCCTAGCGACACGACCTCGGCGCCGCCGGCCTTGGCCACGGCCGCGGTGGTGTCG
>DASRAT010000483.1:0-15532 GCA_035638015.1 Gemmataceae bacterium
CCGATCTTGGCGCCAGGATAAAACGCGAGCCAGATATTTTTGAGCACCTCGCGCTTGGCGTAGGCCTTGCTGAGACGCTCGATGGTGTAGATATATTGCTCTGCCATGGGTCGGCCTTCGGGCGCTATGGGAAAACGGTTAGGGTAGCGGACGGGGCGAGGGGAGTCAATTGGAGAGAGAGCCGCTTGCACCGCAAAATCAAGCTTTCCAATGTGGCAACTGGTGGTCTAACATCTCATTCAGGCGCAAACTCGAGGCGAGACATGGCAGTGGAACAACAAAACAACATGGTGATGAGCGAGGAAAGGGATCCCCGTGATTTTGGCGCAAATTCACGCGCAGTTAGCGCGACTTGACAACAATTTGGTGTGGTTGAATGCTCATGCTTCCAAAGCCTACAGCCATCGAGGGAAAGTAATTTGCGTTGCGGGCCAAGACTTGTTCGTTGGCGATATGGTGACCGAAGTGCTCGCCAAAGCCTGGCCGAACCGCCGCTCCAAATTCCATTATCAAAAGCGGTTCGACGCAGACCTTGCCGATTCTTGCAATCTCGCGGATTACATCATATCCACCAAAACAGCCCGCGATTCCGTCCGCACCGCCGATCAGCCCCGTACAAAAAGTGCCTTTGACTGTTAATTTAAGAAAAATAGGCAAACTAGCTAATTTCAAACTTGACACCTTGACTGTAAACCGGGTATTCTCTCTTCCTTGGCCACGTCGTGGTGCGACGTATTCCCCCTGGCCATCCTCCCCTCCCAGGTCAAGACCGAAGACATGAACCGTCGATGGGTTATGCAGGGAATCGCTTGCCGTCGTGTTCTGAAGGCTTTGCCGTCTTTCGCGACGGCGACGGGCCGGCACGGTCTTGAAGATGCTTCCTACTTCCTTGAGAGTAAACCACCATGTGCGGCATCGTTGGTTATACGGGCTATCGTGATGCAGAACCTATTTTGATTGCCGGCCTGCAGCGGCTGGAATACCGCGGCTATGACAGCGCCGGACTGGCCACGCTGGCCGGCAAGCGCATGCACCTCCGCAAGAGCGTTGGGCGAATCGCCAGCCTCGCCAACTTACTGACCAAAAAGCCAGCTCCCGGAACTCAGGGCATCAGCCACACGCGCTGGGCCACCCACGGCGGCGCCACCGATAACAATGCCCACCCGCACCTTGGCGGCGAAGGCGAGTCCGTGGTCGCGGTTGTTCACAACGGCGTTATCGAGAACCATGCAAGCCTCAAGCAACAACTCAAGACAGCCGGCTATGTTTTCCGCAGCGACACCGATACCGAGGTCATTGCCCATTTGATCGCCTCCTACCTGGAAGACGATTTGGTGGCAGCGGTGCAACAAGCAATTGGCCGCCTCAAGGGCACGTATGGCCTGGCGGTGGTGAGCCCGCGTTTTCCGGGCATCATTGTGGGCGCTCGTCTGGGCAGCCCGTTGGTGGTGGGGCTTGGAAAAGGCGAGTCGTTTTTGGCCAGCGATCCGAGCGCCTTGGTTGGCTACAGTGAAAAAGTCGTTTACCTCGATGACCGTCAGACGTGCGTGCTGACGCCGCACAATTGGCGTATCCTGCAACCCAACCAGGAACAAGCCGTTCCCACCGTTCACCACCTTGAGTTGCAAGCGGAAGCTGCCGAACTGGGCGAGTTTGACCACTACATGCTCAAGGAGATCTACGAGCAGCCCGAGGTGCTCGAGCGGGCCATGGCCGGCCGCCTGGACGAAGCCAACAGCACCGCTCACTTCGGCGGCTTGCATATCGACCCGCGTCAGCTACGGCGTGTCGACCGCATGGTGCTCACGGCTTGCGGCACCAGCTATCACGCGGCATTGCTTGGCGAACATCTGATCGAAGAGTTTGCCCGCATTCCTGTCGAGGTCGAATACGCCTCCGAGCTTCGCTATCGCAATTCACCGATGGACCGCAACACCATTGTGCTGGGCATCACGCAGTCGGGCGAAACAGCCGACACGTTGGCGGCGTTGCGAGAGTCGAAGCGCAAGGGTTTCCCGACCTTGTCGATCTGCAACGTCGTCGGCAGCAGCATTGCCCGCGAGGCGACAGGCGGTGTTTACTTGCACGCCGGCCCCGAGATCGGTGTTGCCAGCACCAAGGCGTTTACGGCCCAAGTCACAGTCCTGGCCATGTTGGCGCTGCATCTGGGACGAATGCGGCACTTGTCCAGCATTCAAGGCGATCGCATGATTGAGCAGTTGCATTCGCTGCCCAACCTGGTGCGGCGAACGCTAAAGTGTCACGACACGGTGCGCCGCATCGCCGAGAAGTATCACCATGTTCGCAACATTCTTTACCTCGGCCGCCAATACCTCTATCCGATTGCCCTGGAAGGCGCCCTCAAGCTCAAGGAAATCAGCTACATCCACGCGGAAGGCTATCCGGCCGCGGAGATGAAACACGGGCCAATTGCCCTGGTGGATGAGGAAACGCCATCGGTCTTTTTGGTCCCTCGCGGCCAGGTGTTTGATAAGGTGATGAGCAACCTGGAAGAGATCAAGGCTCGCCGCGGGCCGGTCATCGCCATTGCCTGTGAGGGGGATGAAGAGGTTGCGGCGCGTGCCGACGACGTGGTATATATCCCCAAAGTGGCCGAGTATTTGCAGCCGCTTCTCGCCGTGATTCCCCTGCAACTCTTGGCTTATCACATTGCCCTGTTGCGCGGCTGCGACATTGATAAACCACGTAATTTGGCGAAGAGCGTTACGGTAGAATAGTACCAGGGCGATTGCTGGAGGTCAGTCTTTGCAGGCTGAATAATGCGGCAGGCTGGAAAGCCTGCCCCACGAAACACGGAGTCGAGATGCATGGCCCTTTGTGTCTTTGAAAATCGCGGTGTCTACAATCTGGATCCCTTAACGCTGACCCGGCCCGCGTTTGAGTTGTGGTGCGGTTCGTTTCCGCTATTGGAAAGACAACGCCGCGCCTTTGCAGCTGAGGAAACCGGCGTTTTGGTGCGCCCGGTGTTGGCCGATCTTTGCCGGCAACAACGGCCTGAACTTCCCGTCAATGACGCCGATTGGCTGCGGCGAACACCCAAGGCTCTGGTCAATTCTCGTTGGCTGCCGTCGCCCGAAACGGTTGAAGAGACCTCTACGCCTCGCGTCGGCGTTGTCGGCGACGAAGTGGCCTATATCGTCTTGCCGGAAAGCGGCATCGCGGACTGCACATTTGCCAATATCGACGACATTCTGGCAACGCTCAAACAAATGTTGCCGCCCTGCGAGGCCGGCGGAACGATCATCGCCTATCCCTGGGATTTGGTCGACAACAATGCCCAGGCCCTGTGCGACGACCTGCGCTGGCGCAGCCATCATGGCAAGGCTTGCACCGGCGTGGAACTCATCGGCTCCCGCGATCAACTTATCGTTGATCCGTCGGCGAACATTGATCCGTTCGTCGTCGCCGACACCCGCAACGGCCCCGTCATTGTCGACCGCGATGCGACTGTTCAATCATTCACGCGGCTAGAAGGTCCGTGTTACGTCGGCCCCGAGTCACTGATCCTTGGCGCCAAGCTGCGGGGCGGCACGATTGGCCCCAAATGCCGAATTGGCGGTGAGTTCGAGTGCAGCATTGTCCAGGGCTACAGCAACAAATATCACGACGGTTTCCTCGGCCATTCCTATGTCGGCGAGTGGGTCAACCTCGCCGCGGGCACCCAAACCAGCGATTTACGGAACGATTACGGCCCCATTCGCGTCAGCATTAATGGAGTGAGAACGCCGACCGGCCGTAATAAGATCGGTTCGTATCTCGGCGATCACACCAAGACAGGTTTGGGCTCGTTGCTAAACTGCGGCACCAGCTCCGGGGCCTTTTGCAACTTGCTGCCGACAGGGACGTATCTCCCAACTGCTATTCCTTCGTTCACGTTGTGCAGTGACGTGATGACCGAACAGTGGGACTTGCGGCAGCTGTTTCAAACAGCGTCGGTTGCCATGCGCCGCCGAGGCTGTGAGTTGACCGACGTGCATACCAATCTGTTCTTCACGCTGTTCGAGGCGACAGCGGATTTGCGTCGTAGGTTGCATCGCGACCACGAGCAACGCCGGCTGCGCCGCAGCGTATAATTCCCGTAGCGTGATTAAGTTCGCCCCCTCCTTGATGCCGGTGCCCAAACTGCCATGAGGATCATGCCGTGGCTGTGCGCGTGCGTTGCCAGCAATGTAGCAAATTCTGCCAGGTTCAGTCTGAGCACCTTGGCGCCAAGGTGCGGTGCGGACATTGCGCCGCCGTCTTTGTGGCGGTCGAAGAGCCGGCAGCGGTTGCCAGCAGCGGCTTGCTCGGAGGCCTCAAGGGCATGGTGCGTTCGCTGACGACGCCATATGCCGACTTGGACCCGGCCGACAACACGGATCCTGATTTTGGTCTGGAACTGGATGTTGAGCCACCAACGGTTAATCAGGCTCCCGGGACTATTAACGACAAGATCGGTGTTCGCATGGACATCGGCGACGCCACCACGACCGGTCGTGTGCGTTCCCGTAATGAAGACAGTCATGGGATTCAACATTTGGCTTGGGCCAATGGCGATCAGCACCACGAGATGGCCGCGATTGTAGTGGCCGACGGCATGGGCGGTTATGAAGCGGGCGACCGGGCCAGCGCCTTGGTGGTGCAGCAAGTTCTTGCCGGGCTGGCGGAAGCTTTTGGGAAGGCGCCCGCCGCGGGTGTGAAACCCACGCAAACGGCCGAAACGATCACGCGCTTGATCACCATCGCCAACGACGTTGTTCTGGAGCAATCTCAACGTGACCCGACTTGCAAGGGCATGGGTGCGACCGCGGCGGTGGTTGTGGTCCGCGACGCTGACGTGTGTATCGGTCACGTCGGCGATTGCCGCGTTTATCACTTTACCGGCGGCCAAGTGAAGCAGGTGACCCGCGACCAGACGCTTGTCGCTCGCTTGGTAGAAATCGGCGCGCTGTCGCCGGAGGAAGCGCTGAACCACCCGCAACGCAACGAAGTGACTCAGGCCATAGGCAAACACACGGAAATCCAGCCGACCTCCCAGCAACTAAAACTGGCGTCGGGGGATTGGCTGATTGTCGCCTGCGACGGATTGCATGCTCATGTGGACATTGCCGCCTTGGCGGCGGCGCTTGCTTCCTCGCCGGCCTCGGCAGCTACCCTGGCCCAGCACCTAGTGGACCTAGCCAACGAAGGCGGTGGCAGCGATAACTGCACGGTGGTCGCCCTGCGCTGCTGGTAAGTTTTTTTGCAAGTCTTGCGCAAGTTTGCCGCTTGGCAACGTCTCATCAATGAGCAGGTCAAACGCACAATAAAAATAATTAACCGCGAATGGCCGCTCCGCATTAATAACATTTTTTCCCGCTTTGCGTGGTTGGCCGCCGTTGGCGGCGAATCGCTTCACTATATCCCGCAACCGACAGCACCGCTGGCCGATGAGGCTAGCGGTGCTGTTGGCGTTTTGACCACCTTACCCGTCCCAAAGTTGGGCCGCTTCGTTGACAAAACGCTCGCGGCTGTGTCCAATATCACCAACAACTCTTGGAGGCATTCCATGAAAAAGCTCTTCGCGATCACGCTCGTTGTGCTCAGCTTCACCACCGTCACATCAGCTTGGGAGCAAGGTGTCAAGGAACCCAAGCATCTGACAGACGCGCGGGCCTTACTCAAAAAGCTCGATCTGAGCAAAACTGCCTACGAGCTAGGCAAAGGCAAAATCACCTGGACCGGCGCTGTCGAAAGTTACTGCGATTGCAGTGGCTTCGTCGATACGCTTTTCCAACACTCCTACGGCTACGATGAGGAGCAATTCAAAAAATGGTTCGGCTCGAAACGGCCCACCGCGGCCCGCTACCATGACGCCATTGTCGACAAAACCGGTTTCACGCGGGTGTTGCTCGTCAAGGACATCCTGCCGGGCGATTTGCTGGCCATCAAGTATCTCGTCCGCAAGGACAACACGGGCCATATCATGGTCGTGTCGGCCGCCCCGCAAAAGATGCAGGCCAAGGAGCCAACCAAGGCGGGGACCGTGCAATGGCAAGTGAAAGTGATCGACAGCTCAAAAAGCGGGCATGGCAATACCGACACACGCTACAAGAAAGGGGCGGACGGCAAGGACCACGATGGCCTGGGTGAGGGGATCTTTCGCATTTATGCCGACCAGCAAGGCAAGGTGGCGGGATTTGCGTGGAGCACGTTGAAGGCGTCGAAATTCATGCCGCCGGAGGAGGAGGATTTGGTGATTGGGAGATTAAAGGTGGGATTCAAGCCGCAATAACAACTCAAAAAACAAACAATTCGTTTAGCCGCGGGCCGAAGGGCCGCGCTGCGGAGGAAAAAATGGGCGTGGTTGACGACACACTCACAAGAATCGGCATCTTCTATGACGGCAATTATTTTTCGCACGTCAGCAATTATTACCAATACTATCACGAACGCCGGGCTCGGCTGAGCATCAGCGGGCTGCATGACTTCATTCGCGACAGAGTATCCCAAGCGGAAAACAATGACACTCGCTATTGTCAGGTTGTGGACGCCCATTATTTCCGGGGCCGGCTCAAAGCCTCTGAGGCCGAGGACCGCGATTTGCTTTACAAGGAACGCGTTTTTGACGACGTGCTGGTGCGCGAAGGGGTCACCACGCATTATTTGCCTCTGGGCCAAGGCGGCGAGAAAGGCATCGACGTTT
This sequence comes from Gemmataceae bacterium, assembly GCA_035638015.1. Classification (GTDB taxonomy): domain Bacteria; phylum Planctomycetota; class Planctomycetia; order Gemmatales; family Gemmataceae; genus DASRAT01. The sequence goes on from DASRAT010000483.1 coordinate 6,686, forward strand.
GGCTGGCGCTCGAAGCGTATGAATTGGCCATTTACAAACGTTTCAATGTCACAGTCCTGGTCACTTGCGACGGTGACTTTTTGCCCCTAATTCGCAAGCTCAACACGCTCGGCAGCCGCGTCATGTTGCTGGGTTGGGATTTCAAGTTCACCGACCAAAATGGCTTTGAGCGTGAAACGCGCACGGCCCAGGTGTTGTTGGATGAAGTGACTTATCCAGTCATGATGCACCAGGTCATCGATGATCGGGCCAAGCGCAGTGATCCGCTGATCAACGGCTTGTTTTTACCGCGCAGAGATGCCGCTGTTGCGGCTCAGCGCCCCGCCTCATTCCCTGCCGCGCCGGCGCCGGTTATTCCCAGCGCCAATCCGCCTGCTTCCCCCAGCGGCAATGGATTGACCGTTTACACAGGCGTCGTGCAAAGCCTCAAAACAGGATTCGGCTTCATCACGCCCGATCAGAGCGGGCCGAACATGTTTTTCTTTCATCTCGATGTGGAAGGCACGGACTTTCTCGATCTCTACGTCGGTGACCGCGTGCAATACGTCGTGGGCCAGAATGATCGTGGCCCCTGTGCCAAGCAAGTGCGGGTGAATGCCGACAAAAATGGGCGTGACGAGCTGTTGTTGCCCTTTGCCGAAGACCCTGAGCAAGCAAGTCCCGGTTGACTTCCACCATATCCTGTACCAACCTTCATGTGTGGGGCCATTGCGCGCTCGGTGCGCACCGGCCGTCGGTCCTCCCCGGTGGATGCAACGATGCCCAGGCGGCTCAACGTAAAGTTTTTGCTGACAACCCTGGCCGCCCTGGCGGTGTTGGGGGGTGCCGTGCACTGGGTACATGGTGAGCAAATGCGGCGCAATGCCGGGGTCATTTGCAAGCAGGCCGAGCGGGCGCTGGAGCGGAAGGATTACGCCAAGGCAGCGGAGCTGTACCGCCACTATCTCAATTACCAGCCTGACGATGCCGTAGCGACGGCCAATTGGGCCGCCGTCCTGGAGAAATCGGCCACATCAAGCCAGGCGCGTTTCAAAACCTATTTATTGTTGGAACAGGTGCTGCGCCGTCAGCCCGGCAATTTAGAGGTTCGCCAGGCAGCGGTGCAAGCCGCCATTGATGTGGGCCGGATGCCCGATGCCATTCGCCATCTTGAAAACCTCATCAGCGTGTCCGCGGACAAGGCGCTTCTGGAGCATCGATTGGGCTGGTGTCAGGAGGCCGCCGGTCAATACGAAGTCGCCGCCAACACATTTCGCCGGACGATTGCGATGGCGCCCAAGCAATTTGAAAGCTATTTGCTGTTGGCCGAGCTTTTGGTGACGCGGTTCAACGAGCCGGAGCAGGCGTCCAAGGTGATGGACGCCATGGTCGCGGCCAATCCCGCTTCGTGGCAGGTCTATTTGGCGCGAGCCCGTTTTCAATTTGGCAAAAGCCATGTCGATGCCGCGGCCGCAGACATTTACAAGGCATGCGAGTTGGCGCCGGACAACAATGAAGTCCTGTTGGCCGCGGCCGACATGGCAATCTTGCAAGGCGATGTCAGCGCAGCGCGGCACTATATCGCCCGCGGACTGGAACTGTTCCCCCAAAACGAACGCCTCTACAGGTTGTTGGGCAACCTGGAGACGCAATGCAAAACCCCCGAGGATGCCATTGCGGGCTTGCGGCAAGGATTGGCGGCATTGCCAGATTCGGTCGCTCTTCGAATTCAACTTGCCGAAGTGTTGCTGGACTGCGGGCATGCAAACGAAGCCCGAGAAATCTGGCATTGGCTGAAAAACAATGGCGCTGCGCCGGGTTTGGCGGACTTCGTCGAGGGCCGCATATTGATGCTTGATCGGCGCTGGCACGACGCAGCGGAAAAACTTATCGTCGCACAGGCGGCTCTGGGTTGGACCTCGGAGTGGACTGGCAACGTCTCTTTGGCTCTGGGCAAGTGTTACCAGCGGCTTGGCGCCTTGGACAAACAAATAGCAGCTTACCGCGATGCGGTGGCGGCGAATCCCGCCAACGAACAATTCCAATTGGAACTCAGCAAAGCGCTGCTGGCGGCCAAGTTGCCCGAAGAAGCGCTTGTGCAACTGCGGAAGCTTACCAAATTGAACAAACCGCCTGGCGAGGCGTGGACACTTTTGGCTCGGGCCCAGCTAGACAAGGTTGAAGTACAACCTGCCGATTCTGCGGCGGCATGGAAGGAGCTGGATGTTGCTTTGGCGAAAGCCGCACTGGCCATGCCGGACGATGCGGGCGTGGTTTGCGTGCACGCCGAAGCTCTCGCGCTCAAGGGCGATAACACCAAGGCTGTGGCCTTACTGCAAGACGCAGTGGCCATACATCCGACAGATCTGCGGCCGTGGACGGCACTTGTCCAAATGCAGGCCAAAGCGGGTCAAGACGCGGCGGCGTTGGCGACGCTGGAAAAGGCACTTCAACAGTTCGGTCCGCGTTTGGAAATCTGTCAAGCGGTCGTGACTTATTGGTCCGCTCGTCCGGGCTCGCGGGCACGTGCAGGTTTGGCTCAGGTTGGCAAACAGGCTAGCCTTTTGCCCAGTGACGACAAGGCACTGTTGCTACGGGAATTGGCCAAGGCCATGTTGCTTGTGGGCGACAAACGTGAGGCGGAAGGCGTCCTGAGGCAACTGGCCGCATTGTTGCCCAGGGATCTCCAATGCCGAATGGTGCTTTTCGATATTGTTCTCGACGGCGACCGCGATGGCGAAGCGGCGAGCATCGTCAGCGATATTCGCCGCATCGAGGGTGAGGACGGTGTTTATTGGCGCGCGGGCGATGCCGCGCGGGCGATTGGCAAGGCGCAAAAGGGCGACAATTCGCAATTGGGCACGGCTCGCCAACGATTGGCGGAGATTCGCAAACGCCGGGGCGACTGGCCCCGCGCGGTCCTTTTGGAAGCTTATCTGGAGGAGGTCATCGGCCACACCGAACAAGCGATAGACGGTTATGTGAAGGCCATCGCCTTGGGCGAACGGCCGCCGGCCCTGGTATTGCGCATCGCTCAGTGGTTGGCCGATCACAAGCGCTTCGCCGAGTCGGGCCAGGTGCTGCGTCAGCTCGAAGATCAGATGCCATTGTCGCCCGAGCATGCCCGGTTGGGGACTGAAGTGGCATTGCAAAATGACGAAGTCAAACACGCCGCCGCGATGGCGATGAAGGCCGTGCAGTTGCCGACGCGTGATTATCGTGAATTGCTTTGGCTGGCGCACGTGCAGTGGCTGGCCGGGCAACCGCTGGAAGCAGGCCAGACCTATCGGCAAGCGATCAAGCTGGCGCCGCGCATCCCCAGCGTCTGGGTGGCGCTGGCGCGACACTTGACGCGCACTCAGCAGTTTCGGCAGTTGGAAGACATGCTGAAGGAGATGCGCGAAGCCGTCCCGGCCAATCGCATGAGCGTCACAATGGCGCTGTGCCTCGAAGCGGCCGGCCGGCATGCCGAAGCGGAAGAGCTTTACCAGAAAGCCTTGGCAACCGGTGGCGACTTCGAAACGGTGCGTCAAGCTGCCGAGTTCTATCTGCGCATTGATCAACAAGACAAAGCCGAGCCGTTGCTGCGTCAACTTACACAGGGTTCAACGTTGGCGCCAGTCGACGTCGTGACCTGGGCACGGCGGCAGTTGGCCCTGGTCCTGGCGAGGCTAAACCGGCCGGGCGCTGCTCAGCAGGCGCTGGCGTTATTGGATTTGAATGCAAGCCGTGGGCTGTCGGTTGAAGATGAGCGGGTGCGCTGTTTCGTGCTGGCTTTCGGCCTGGGCAAACAGGCGGAGGCAGCGCGATTGTTTGAGCAAACACTAAGCAAACGGCAGATGACGCCGGACGAGCAATTCATGCTGGCGCAAATCTACGACGCCAACCAGGATGACGCCAAGGCTCAGCGGATGATGCGCATTTTGTTGGCCATGCATCGAGATCAGCCGCTTTACATTGCCTACCAGGTGCGCAGTTCGCTGCTGCGCGACGAGATGCAAGCGGCGAAAACTTATCTGGGCACGTTGGAGCAGTTGGAGCCGGGCAGTCCGCGGACCTTACAACTGCGGGCCGCCTACCAAAAGGCTCTGCCCGGAGGGTGAGCTGTTGGCGTCTTGCCGCCTCGCGTCCCACCACCATTGCAGCGACAAAGCTGCGATCATTCCCAGCGCCACCCATTGATAAAAGGTCAGCCCCAGATACTCCGGTTTTTCCGGCCTGATGAATTCGGTCAAAAAGCGGTAACCGCCATAAGCGATCAGGTAAAACTTCAAACGCTGATTGCGCATCAAGTCAAGCCGCATGATAAAAACCAAAACAACAGCCATGGTTAAGTGAAAAATGCTTTCGTAAACCTGCGTGGGATGGCAGCGCACCGTTTGGCCGTCCACCAGGAAATCAACGCCCCACGGCAACGTCGTCGGCACGCCGTAGCAACAGCCATTGAAGAAGCACCCCCAGCGGCCGATGGCCATGGCCACTGCCAACGGCAGTGCGAACGTATCGCCCGTTTTCACGCGAATGTCCAAGGCGAGCTTCATCAATTCGACGGCGACATAAGCGCCGATCAAGCCCATCGTGACCGTTTTGCCGTCGCTTACCCAGGATTCCAATGCGAACCAGCCGCCTTCGCCGCCGACAAAGGGGAGCTTGGCGCCAAACGTGCCGCCGACGAATGCGGCCAGGCCGAGGGAAAGACGTTTCCACCAGGGGACGGCTTGAAGCGCTGGAGGTTTGGGGACGAAATGGCGGACGGCCAGAAAGGCCGCGAGACCGAGGAACATGAAGAGGCTGTAAGAGAGGCGAGCGTGCATTGTTTGGCCGCGGTCCGGAGGACCGCGCCTGTCAGGGGTTCAACAATTCCTGCAATTGCACATCATGGGTTTGACCCACTTGTTCCTCCACCAGCGGCGGCAATTTCAAGTGTCCGTCCCGATACAGCGTATTGTACGCGCAAAACGGCACCATATGGCCGCTCGGCAGCAAATGGGCAAGGCAGCATTTCATCACTCGCCGGGTGTCGAAATTGTGAGCGTCCAAAAACGCCGTAAGCGTGATGCGAAACACCTCCGAGCCATTCAGTTTTTCCGCCAACGCCTTGACGACAAACTCATCGAGGGCAGCAGCGGCGTTGCCGTTCTCGTCCGCGCCGCAACAGGCGCCCGCGGCGTCCAGGTAAGCCTTGACCAGTTGTTTGGCCCGAGCCGGCGTGTAGATGACACTGTTGGCGATAAGGTCCATGTGTTTTTCAACGTCGATGATCCGCGAAATCGACACCGGCTTTGGCCCGCCGCGATAGAGATAAGCCATCATGTGGCAATTCGGATGGGCACACGGGAGAGGATAGAAGTCGCTCTCGGCCACTATGCCGCCGGTTTGCGCGATGATCCCTTTGACCACATCGGGCATGGTGGCCCGCTGCTCCAAATTGCCTGGATCGACGTGCCGGCCGCAGTAGGAGGCCAACTGAAAACTGACGCCGCGAACACCCGAGCGTCCCAGGCCGAACTTCACAATGGCGCCGACTTCGTGCAGGTTGGTGTTGTGGTCCACGGTGCAGACGAGTGTGCAGCGCAGATTGTGTTTTTCCAGACCATCCAGTGCGGCCAGCTTTGTTTCCAACAGATTTTCGCCACGGAGCACGGTGGAGGCGCGTTGCTCCAGGCCGTCGAATTGCAAGTAAATCTCAAGCCTATCGCGCATGGTCGCCAGTTCCGCGACCAACCCCGGATCGCGGGCCAGGCGAATGCCGTTGGTATTAATCATCACGGCCTGGATCGGCTGCTCGTAGGCATAGCGGACCATGCGCAAAAGATCGGGATGAATGGTTGGCTCGCCGCCGGAGATTTGCAGCACGTCGGCAATACCTTCGAGCTGAATCAGGCGATCCACCATACCTGTGAACGTGTCATAATCCAGGTGCTTACCCCCGGGGCCCGATTCGGCGAAGCACATCGGACATTGCAAATTACAACTGAAGGTGATCTCGACCAGGGCGATACAGGTGTGTTGCTCATGCTCGGGGCACAGGCCGCAATCGAAGGGGCAACCCTTGTCGGAGCGCGTGCCGAAGCCGCGCGGTAAGCGAGCAGGTTGGGCGTAGTCATGGCGATCGTAATAGGCGACGTCGGAGCAGACAAAATCGTCGAAAACGCCATGGTCGGGACAGTTCTTGCGGAAGTAGACGCGGTTCGATTTTACGATGATCTTGGCGTCGACCAAGCGGCGGCAGTGCGGGCAGAGGCTGCGGGTGGTGCCGAGGTAGGTGTAGTCGCGAAGTTGCATCAGGCAGCACCTTAAAAAAATGGTCCGAACTTGTAATCGGCAAACGCGAAAACGAAAGCACCCAGCGCGGCCAGAAAAAACGCCGTGGCCACCATCAACAATTTGGCCGCAACGTGCCCTTCGCTGTGCCGTCGTTTATGGTCCAACCAAAGCAGCAACAAACCGCTGGCGAACGCACAAGTGAAGCCGACCAACAACACGTCCGAATATTTGCCGGCCAACCCCATTATCAGGCCGAAGCCGCCGAACATGATTAGCACGGCGCTTGCAGGCCCCACCATGCTAAGCGGCCAATCGCTGTCTTCGGCCACTGCTGACAATTCGTCCGCCATTGGGAAACGGATGCCGCAATGCGGGCACGTTTGCAATTCCTGACAGCCGTCATGTGGCTGAACGATGGGCTGCTGGCATGCAGGGCATTTGCTGTCATTGCTCAAATCACCACTCCTGCGTTCACGCCTCTCTTTTATGTCATTCAGGATCAAAGGCGAAGGCCAAAATCAACAACACAGTCGCCGCCAGCAACAATGTCGTGGCAAATCGCAGTTGCGGAACTGCTATTGCGCGCGCTTGGCCCTGCCTGTAACACCGCAAAAACACCGTTCCACTCTTGACGATCAAGGCGGCACTGAACAACAGCAAAAGAACTTGGCTGCGCATTGCCTCTTGAGCAGATTCCCCGACCACGATGAGTAGAACACAACCGACCAATCCGACGATGCCCACTACAAGTAGCACGACGCCGATGAAACCCACCAACTCATTCGTGTTCGCTACTGCGTCTTGATAAACTTGCGGACGAGGATTTGGGCAGCGAGCGCGACAATGGGGGCAGATCAACCAGGCCGCGGGCGTTTTCTGCGGTGCGGGGAATAATTGATCACAGGAAGGACATTCGATGGTGTCAGCCAATTCAGTGGTCCCTGTCTTTGCCGCAGGCGCAAACGGCGTCATTCCAACATCCGCGTCGAGCCGCCAAAACAAGTCGCAAAGGCAAAGACAATGCCCGCTAGCGCCGTCAACAAACACAGCGTACTGACTACCAGGCCTTGTCCCACAAACTGGCCACCGCGATGGCGTGCGTCCACATCCAAACGCAACAGTACGGCGGCCGCGACCAGGGCGACCAAGAAACTCAAAAACGCGACGAAGACGCGTGAGCCCACCCCCTCGGGCATCAGACAAAAGCCGCCGCAGGCGCTGACGACGGTGCCGAAACTGGCGATGACCAGCAGCAAAGTGCCGACGATTCCAAAACCGGTGCTGCGCACCTTTTCAGGATAGCGGCGCAGGGCTTGCGGATTCGGCGTGCGCGCTCCGCAATGCGGGCAAATCAGCCATGGCGAGCTGCCGGAGTCCGGCGCCCCGAATTCTTCTTCGCAGGACGAGCAAACGATGCTTTGGCTCACTGCGATCCCTTCTTGTCTTTGTCCACCTCTGTCGCCGTGGGCGGCGGCGCCGGCGCGTAATCCGGCACACGCATGGGGCTACAACCCGGGCACACGATAAATGCGAATATGCCCGACGCCCCCATGGTTGTCACCAGCAAGGCGATCACCAGCGTGACTTGCAGGAACGTCAGCAGCCAGCGCCGTGGTTTGCATGGTTGTGGGTTGGCGGCCATGTGAAACCCTCCTTGGTTTGAAGTCTGAAAATCCGTTGGCATTCAACACTTTGCACGTCCGAGTGTCAAGTGCCAGCAAGGCAGACGGCGAAGCCAAACACATACACCGCTACCGACACTAAAACTGTGAAGAGCGCCGCGGTCATCAAAGTCTGTGCGGCAGTCACCATGTCCAGTTTTGATCGACTCCCCGCTCGTACCAAAAGAACGCCCGCGGTTGCCATTAACAAGGAGGCTACGGCAGTCAAAATGGTGGCGAAAGGCAGTTCGGCATTCAAGGATCTCTCACCAAGGTTAATAGCAACAGTCCATATGCCGCCGCAGATCAGGCCAACAAAAATCAGGGCGCAACCCAATAGGGTCAAACCGCGGCCGGAATGGCTGGGGGGTGGACGGGAGATTTCGAATTCGTCTGCGTGTGGCATGCAAGTCTCATTTCCAAAAGCTCGTTCGCTTTTTTACATCATAACCCAATCTCATTCGTCGGCGCCGGAAACTGTTTTCCCAACTCAAGTACGTTGCCACGCACACGCTGTTGCAATCCTTTGTCCTGGGGCGCCGCAAGCACATCGGCCATCCACCCCGCGATGGTCCGCATCTCCGGCTCGCGCATGCCACGTGATGTCAACGCCGGGCTGCCGACGCGAATCCCTGATGGATCGAGTGGTGGCCGTGTGTCGAACGGAATCTTGTTTTTGTTAATCGTAATGCCCGCCGCGTCGAGCGCTTCTTCGGCGACTTTACCCGTGACCCCGCGTGAGGCCACGTCCACCAGGAGCATGTGATTGTCGGTGCCGCCCGAGACCAGTCGGAATCCGCGGCTTTGCAGTTCGTGTGCCAGCGTCTTGGCGTTGGCGATCACCTGCGTCGCATAGACGCGAAACTCGGGCTTGAGCGCTTCGCCGAAACCGACCGCCTTGGCGGCGATGACATGCATCAGCGGCCCGCCTTGCATGCCG